>CAYRQC010000511.1:0-4179 GCA_964426265.1 uncultured Phycisphaerales bacterium
GTGGGGTCGACGCGGTGGCGAGCTGGTCAAGAGTCCGGACTCGATAGTGGACGCCGTGAGGGCCAGCCTGGCCGAGCCTCGCCGTTACTCGGAGGTTCGCCAGTCCATGGCGAAGGACCTGTTCTTCAACCCCGGCCATGCCACCGAGCGGGCGCTAGAGTGGTTCCTGCAGCGCTTCCGTTAGACCCTGGACTCATGGTGCGAACCGCCGACATGGGATCTGGACCGACTCCCAGCACCACACCGAGCAGCAGTCCCATCACCTCGGACGAACTCATCGAAGAGCTGGAGCCGTGGCTACTCAGGCACTGATCCTCGCCGCTGGACGGGGTAGCCGGCTCGGGAGCCAATCGAGAGGCCTTCCCAAGCCGCTCCTGGACGTCGGCCGCAAGACGCTTGCGGAGCACCAGCTCGAGGCGCTGTCGATGGCGGGTGTCGGGCCCGTCGGCATGGTGGTCGGCTACGCTGCCGACGAAGTCGAGCGGGCTCTCGGGAACCAGGTCGAGTATCTGCACAACCGCCGCTGGGCGACGACCAACAGCCTCTATTCGTTCACGCTGGCGCGTGAATGGGTCACCGGCGATCTGCTGATCCTCAACTGTGATGTCTTGCTCGACCCCGAGATCCTGGATCGCCTGCTCGCCCGGGGCGGCAACTGCCTCGCCTACGACTCCAGCTCGGGCAATGGGCGCGAGCACATGAAGGTGTGCCTGCAGGACGGTCGGGTCGCGAGCATCAGCAAGACGCTGGATCACGCCAAGTCGCACGGCGAGAACGTCGGCGTTCTCCACCTGGACAAGGAGTGTGTGGATGCGCTCTTCCAGGCCGCTGCCGAGATCCTGGCAGAAGGCCACGAGCAGGCGTGGCTCGCCACGGCGGTGGAGCGCGTGGCGCGGAATCTGGCCATCCAAGGTGTTGATATCGCCGGGTTGCCGTGGGGAGAGATCGACTTCCCCTACGACCTGGAACGCGCACGACGCGAAGTCTGGCCGGCGATCTGCCGCCGTGGCATTCGGAAGCACCCGGCATTCCGAACCGCCCGACTCGTCCTGCTCGCCGTCCTGGCCGCAACCGTGGTCCTTGGTGGATCGTGGCTGATCAAGTCGCTCTCGACTCCCGGCCCGGAGTGGGAGGCTCTCGCGCTCTCCGGTCTCGATCCCTGTCGCATCGAGATTCGCGGAGTTCCGCAGAACTGGTACGGGTTGGCCACTGGAGGAGCGTGGCTCGAGACATCGATCGACGGACCGGCGGAAATCTACATCGAGACGCGGTTGATCCTGCCCGACGCCACGGATTGCGTGAGCCACTACGTCCTCGTGACCACTCTCGACGACGCTCCGGAAGAATGGCACGCGATCGCCACGCGGCCCAGCAACTCCGCTCGCCACGGCGAATGGACGGTCGCGAAGAACGATCGGCTGAAGATCGAGGTCCCGGCCGGCACCCACCTGGTCCGAGCACGATTGGCGTTGCCGGAGGCCGGTCGGAGTCTGGTGAGGGTTCGAGAGTTGACCTCGAGCTCCGAGAACTGATGGGGTTGATGAGGCGTCCGCCGGGCGTGGCAAACCTGGCCGGTCGCCAATCTCGACCCCGGAAGCGGGCAGGAACGACGCCGGCAATCGGAAGGGCAGATCGGGGTCTGGCGCAGGCGTCGAGCACTTCGGGCAGCCGTCCCCGGCCGTGGCTATCCTGCGCCCCCCGTTCGCCGGTCGTGTCGGCCCTGGCTCGTGCAGGAACGTCCCGCCCATGCACCGAAGAATCGTCGGACTCTTCGCATCCGCGATCGCCGGGTTGCTCGGCGCCGGCACGCGCGCGCAGGACCCGCCGCCGGCCGGGCAGGCCGCCGCGTCGCCCGCTGCACCACCTGCAACGCCGTGGACGGCGCTGAAGGCGGTGAAGCTCGTCTCGGCTGGCGGCGCGACGTTCACGCCGCAACCGGACGGCTCGTTCCTGGTCGGTGGCCCGAGTCCCGACAAGGACCTCTGGACGCTCGATTTCGAGACTGACCTTCCGGGCATCACCGCGATCCGGCTCGATGCACTCGCCGATCTCAACCTGCCGGAACACGGTCCCGGCCGCGCGACCAACGGCAACTTCGTGCTGAACGAGATGACGCTCGAGGCGTCGGCGAAGCTCTCGCTGCGTTTCAAGCCGGTGGCACTGCAGAACGGGACCTGTGACTTCGCCGAGGGCAATCGCCGCGCGACGCAGGTCCACGACGGCGAGCTGCTGGCCGGTGCCAACGGCTGGGCGATCTACGGCCGCGTCGGCGTCGACCACTACTTGATCGCCGAGACCCGGAAGGACATCAAGTTCGACGGCCCCGTGCTGCTGCGCTTCGAGCTCCATTTCAACTGGGGCTCGCAACACGAGATCGGCCGCTTCCGCCTGTCGGTGACCGACCAGCCGCGGCCCGTGCGCGTACCGGTGCCGGAGAACAACGAGCCGTTCGCGAAGCTCCAGGAGCGGATCAACACCGCGATCGATCGCGGCGTCGAATGGCTGGAGAAGCACCAGCAGATCGACGGCTCGTGGACCCACGAGCAGTGGACCTACCGGAATGGCGCGACGGCGCTCGGGATGTACACGCTGCTGAAGAGTGGCGTCAACAAGAAGCATCCGTCGGTGCAGCGCGCGCTGCTCTACCTGCGCGGCAAAGAACCGCGCGAGACCTACTCGCTCGGCTGCCAGTTGATGGCGCTCGGCGCGCTCGACGATCCCGCGAACCTGCCGTGGATGAAGGAGCTGACCGACACGTTGCTCTCGCTCCAGAAGGGGGGCTTCAACTATCCGTGGGGAGCGATCGACCTCTCGAACACCCAGTACGGAGTGCTCGGTCTGCGGGCCGCCGCGCTCCACGGCGTCGCGGTGCCGCCGGCCGCCTTCGACAAGGCGGCGCAGCAGGTGCTGCAGTTCTCGCGTGACGAGGGGGGCGGCGCGTACGGACCGATGAGCTTCTCCTACAACCGGTCTGCCAAGCCGACCAGCAGCATGACCGCCGCCGGCATCGGCATCCTCGCCATCGCCGAGGAGCAATTGCAGGGGAAGAACAAGTCGGGCGGCTACGTCGACGCGGCCAAGCGCGGCGCCGAGTGGATCGCGCAGAACTGGACCGTCGAGGCCAACGTCAACGAGACGCACGATCGCTGGAACACCTACTACCTCTATGGACTCGAACGAGTCGGCAGCCTGCTCCGGAGCGAGAAGATCGGCGACCACCTGTGGTATCGCGAGGGCGCCAAGGTGCTCTGCGACAAGCAGGGCGACAAAGGGCAGTGGGGCAGCTCCTACGGCGACCAGCCGATCAACACCTGCTTTGCCCTGCTCTTCCTGAATCGCGCGACCTCGGTGGCGGTGTCGGGGAAAGGCTCGGGCCGCGCGCGGATCTACGGCACCGACGACCCCAAGGCCGCGGTGAGCCTGCGCGCCTCGGGTGACACCCCGCTCACGATGTGGATCTCCTCGTTCGGCGACGCGGAGATCGCGGCGCACGAGTGGCCCGACGACCAGGATCGCGGCCTGCGCGTCACCAAGGTCGAGTACAGCGCGACCGGTGGCGCCTACGGCAGCGCGCGCGAGCTGCTGGCGACGATCGAGAAGGACGGCCCGCAGCCCGCCGGTCACGAGCGCTTTGGTGCGCAGTGGACTTTCCCGCTGCCGGGCAAGTACGTGCTCTCGGCGCGCGCGACGGTGCTCGAATCGCCGGCGGAGGGCGATGCCGCGCCGCGCACGCTCGACCTCGAGTCGGCGCCCCTCGAAGTGACGATCGACGAGGCGATCGACCCCGAGCTGCTCGGCTACGCCAGCGATGCCGGACGCAACCTGCTCGTTGGCCAGAAGGTGACCGCCGGCGCCTCGAGCCAGATCAACGGCGATTGGCCGGCCGGCTACGCGGTCGACAACCTCCAGTGCCGCGGCTGGGCGTGCGAGAACAACGACCCGATCCCGACTCTGGCGCTCGACTTCGAGAAGCCGGTGCGCGCGACGACGATCCTGCTCACGCCGGCGAAGATCGGCGAGACCTATTTGTCGCGCATCACCAAGGTGGCTGTCACCGTGAACGGCAAGCAGCCGCCGTTCCTGGTCGACGTCCCGGTGACCGAGGAGCGGCGCAAGATCCGCATTCACCTGCCGACCGCGCAGGTCCTCCGCAAGATCGAGGTGAAGGTGCTCGCGAAG
>CAYRQC010000512.1:0-2777 GCA_964426265.1 uncultured Phycisphaerales bacterium
CGGCTCGCGGAAGCCAGGTGGCGCGCTTGGCTTCGTCGAGCGCCACTACGCCCGCCTCGCACCCCGCGCGTTGCGGGAAGGCTTCCCGCCGATCGGCTGCGACTCCCTCTTGCGCACCGTCTTCGTCGGCCCGAACCTCGACGTCCATCCTTGCACGATCTGGGAGCAGCCGCTCGGGAACCTGCGCGACTTCGGCCTCTCGCTCGAACGCGTCCTGACGCGCCCCGTGGCGACGGCCGCGCGCGCCACCATCGAGCGGCGCGGCTGCCCCGGTTGCTTCAGCCCCTGTGAGGCGGTGCCGTCGATGGCGGCGCGGCCGATTGCGACGGCGCTCGCGCGCGCATGAGGTGGCGCCGCGGGAGCGCGTGGCTGGTGGCGCTGCTCGCGCTGCTGCCCCATCTGCGCGGGCTCGCGAACGGCTTCGTCTACGACGACTTCCGTTTCTTCGTCGAGAACCCCGGCGTCCAGTCGTTGGCGCATCCGTGGGAGCTGGTCGCAAGCGTGGAGCGGATGTCCTCGCCGCTCGACCAGGACATCTGGCGGCCGCTGCGAACGCTGCTCTTTGCGGCCGAGCACGCGCTCTTCTGCTCCGGTGGCGGCGCCGGTCACCTCTGCAACCGCCCTTGGCTCTGGCACGCGACCAGCCTGCTGCTCCTGCTGCTGCTCGTGCGCGGCGTGATCGCCGTCACGCGGCGGCTGCCGGGGGTGAACGAGCGGACGGCGCTGCTCGGCGGCCTCCTCTTCGGCCTCCATCCGCTGACGGTCGAGTCGGTGGCGTGGGTCTCGAGCCAAGGTGACCTGATCGCGGCCGCGGCTGCCGTTGGCTGCCTTGTGTTCGCGGCGACGCGGCCGTGGCTTGCAAGTGCACTCTGCATCGTCGCGCTGCTCGGCAAGGAGTCGGCACTCCCGCTCGTGGGAGTGCTGCTCGTCGCCCGCTGGCGAGGGCCGGAGGGGCTGCGGCCGCAGCGCGCGGTGGTGATCATTGCCGTGCTGGCAACCGGCCTCTACCTGGTGACTCGCCAGCACGTGGTCGCGCGCGGCATGAGCTTCGATGCCGGCGGCTTCTCGCAGCTCGACGCGCCGTGGAGCGCGCGGCTGGTGACGGTCGCGCGCAACCTGCTGTTTGCACTGCGCCTCTTCGTGAAGCCGTGGCCGCTGTCGATCGATTACGACGTGACCTCGTACACGCCGGCGCTGCTGTTCGAGCATGACACGGTCGTCTTGCTGATCGCGGCGGCGCTGCTCGCCGCGCTTGGTTGGGGGTGGGCGCGTGCACGATCGCCCGCCGCGCTCGCCCCGCCGCTGCTCACGGCACTCCTCTTCTTCGTGCCGACGTTCGGCCTCTTCGTCGTGATGAAGAGCCCGATGGCCGATCGCTACCTGCTGCTGCCGACGGCGGGCCTCGCGATCGCCGCGGCGCTGCTGATCACCCACGCCTTGCGACGCCCGCCGCCGCTGCGCTGGTCGCTCCGCCACCTGCTCGGCGCCGCCGCTCTCGTCGCGATGACCGGCTGGAATAGTGTGTGTACTTGGCAACGCACCAGCGACTTCACGACGGATGAACGGCTCTGGCAAGCGGAGCTCGCGCGCAATCCCGGCTCGATCCAGGCGCGACTCGGCCTCCTCCAGGCGGCGACCGAGCACGGCGACCTGACTGCGACCACCGCTCTCGCGCTCGACGTGGTCTCCGCGACGCCGGCGGGTGATCCGCGTCGACTGCTCGCCCTCTTCACGCTCGGCCAGCAGGCGCTCGACCGCGAACAGCACGACGACGGCGTCCGATTCCTGGAGCGGTGCCGGCACGAGCTGGAGACCCGTGCCCCGACGGGTGCTCCGGCGCCTGGCCTCTCGCCGCAGCTCCACCTGGTCTACGTCGCGCTCGGCAACGAATGGCGCACGCGGTTCGGTCCGGCGGCGGCGCAACCGATCGTCGAGGCCGGGCTCGCGCGCTTTGGCCGGCAGCCCCGGCTGCTCGAGCTCCTCGGCGTGGTGCGCGATCAACAGTGCGACGCCACCCAGGCACTCGCTCTCTATGCCGAGGCGCTCGACCACGACGGCGAGAGCGTCACGCTTCGCTACCACTCGGCGCTGGCGTTCCTCCACGCGCAGCAACCGGCGGCGGCTCGCATCGCCGCCGAGCGCGCACTGGCGCTCGACCCGAGCTACGCGCCCGCGCGCAAGCTCCTCGCGGAGCTGACGCAGTAGGCCGACCTCACCGCTACCACGTCGGCGGGCGCAGCGTCTCTTCGTGTGCCTGCTGGTGTTCCCCGACGAACTCGAGCGTCAACACGCCTCCGACATTGACCTTGCTGCCGGGACGCACCGGCGCCTGCTCGCCGTTCGCCACCGGCTTGCCGTCGACTTCGGTGAGCGTGTTCGACACCGAGCGCAAGGTGAGACCGGTCGAGCTGCGGTGCAGCTCGAAATGCCACCGGCTGATCCGATTGGTCGCGGTCGGATCGGGGGCGATCAACACGACGTCGTTGGCCGCTTCGCCTTCCTGCTCCTTGAGGCGCCCGAATCGGATCACGTTCTTGATCGGCAGCGTCATCTCGGCGCCGGAGTCGTCGCGCACCGTGGCCGGGAAGATGGTGTGGTCGAGCCAGTCGAGGCAGAAGAGCTCGACCGCCTGGTCGATCCCCTTCAGCGGGATCGCCTTCAGCCGGCGACAGCGCAGGCGCAACCGCACGTCGCACAGCTCCTGGTACGCCGCGTTGCTGAGGCGCGTCTCTCCCGGATGCGCCGATGCGGCGATGCGCGCGCAGAAGTTCACGGCG
>CAYRQC010000513.1:0-10004 GCA_964426265.1 uncultured Phycisphaerales bacterium
GGCCACCATCGCGAACTGCTGGATCAAACCTCTAGGTCAGGATCTCGCGCACAACTTTCGCCGGCTCCACCCCCGTCAGCTTCGCGTCAAGGCCGCGGAAGGGATAGGTCAGCCGCTCGTGGTCGATGCCGAGGCAGTGCAGGAGGGTCGCGTGGAGGTCGCGCACCTGCACAGGGTTGGCAACGATGTTGTAGGAGAAGTCGTCGGTCTCGCCGTGCTCGATGCCACTCTTGATGCCGCCGCCGGCGAGCCAGATCGTGAAGCAGCGGCCGTGGTGGTCGCGGCCGGAGCTCGGATCGTCGAGGGCGCCCTGGCTGAAGACGGTGCGGCCGAACTCGGTCGCGAAGACGACGAGCGTGTCTTCGAGCAGGCCACGCGCCTTGAGATCCATGAGCAGCGCGGCGGTTGGCTGGTCGACGTCGCGGCATTGGTTCGGGAGCTGGCGGCGAATCGCGATGTGCTGGTCCCAGCCGCGGTGGAAGAGCTGCACGAAACGCACGCCGCGCTCGAGCAGGCGGCGCGCGAGCAGACAGTTGGCGGCGTAGCTGCCGGGCTTGCGGACGTCGGGCCCGTAGGACGCGAGCGTCGCGGGTTGCTCGTCGCTGGTGTCGGCAAGCTCGGGCACCGACGCTTGCATGCGGAACGCCATCTCGTAGGCGGCGATGCGCGCGGTGGTCTCGGGGTCGCCGACCGCCGCGGCATGGAGCGCGTTCATCTCTCCGAGGTCGTCGAGCATGGCGCGCCGCTGCTCGCGCTCGACGCCGTCGGGATTCGCGAGGTAGGGCACGGGATTGCCGCCGGGACGCAGTCCGACGCCTTGGTGCGACGATGGCAGGAACCCGTTGCCCCACAGTCGGGAGAAGATCGGCTGGCCCGGGTTCTTGCCGGAGCCCTGCGACACGAGCACGACGAAGGCGGGCAGATTGTCGCATTCGCTGCCGAGCCCGTAGCTCACCCACGAGCCCATGCTCGCATAGCCCGGAATCTGGTTGCCGGTGTTGAGGAACGTGATCGCCGGGTCGTGGTTGATCGCCTCGGTCTGGAGGCTCTTGATCACACAGAAATCGTCGGCGACGGTCTGCAGGTGCGGCAGCAGGTCGCTGATCCAACGACCGCTCTGGGCACAGCGCCGGCCGGCGGCGATTGGCGCGACGACCGGAAAGGTCGCCTGCCCCGAGGTCATGCCGGTCACGCGCTGCGTCCCTTTGACGGACGGCGGCAGCTCCTGACCGGCGAACTCCTGCAGCGCCGGCTTCGCGTCGAACAGATCGACGTGCGACAGGCCGCCCGACTGGAATAGACAGAGCACCCGCTTGGCACGCGCGGGGAAGTGAGGCAACAACCCGCGGCCACCGACCTCTGCGGCCTGCGCTGCTTGCGCGGCCTGCGCCGCAGTCGCGCCCCCACCGATCGCGGGTCGCGCGCGCGCCAGCGACTCGAGCAGCAGCGAGCCGAGCGCGACGCGTCCGATCCCGCGCATGCCTTCACCGAGCAGCGCGCGGCGAGTGAGAAGCAGGCGAGCAGTGTCGCGTGGATCCATCGCAAGTTCCCTCTCCGTTCCTCGTCTCGTGTCCTCGCCTCAGTCTCTTGCCTCAGTCCCTCGCCTCGGTGATCGTCTCGGTCCCTCGTCTCAGTTCCTCGTCACCGTCTCGCTCAGGTTGAGCAGCAACGCCGCGACCTGCGCCCACGCGGCGTGCTCCTCCGCCGGCAGCGTCGCGTCGCGCGGCGACTCGCCGTGTGCAAGGAACTCCTCCGCCGCGCGCCGATCGTGCAGGTAGCACCCGCGCTCGCGCGCAAGCGCCCGTGCGAGCACCTCCGCCTCGGCCGGCTGCGGCGGACGCGAAGTCGCTTCGGCGAAGGCCCACGCGAGTCGCGCCGCGTCGTCGCCCGGCCGCTCGAGGATGCGCTGCGCGAAGGCGCGCGCCGCCTCGACGAACTGCACGTCGTTCAGCAGCACCAACGCTTGCAATGGTGTGTTCGTGTTGGCGCGCTCGAACGTGCACAGCTCGCGATTCGGCGCGTCGAAGAGCACCATGTTCGGCGGCGGCAGCGTGCGCTTCCAGAAGGTGTAGAGGCTGCGACGCCAGAGCTTCTCGCCATGGTCCTGTTGGAAGGACTGCGCCGTCGCAGGCGTCGATCCGTAATGACTGATCTCGCGCCACGGATCGCCGGGCGTGTAGGGATTCACGCTCGGGCCGCCCACGTCGTCCACCAGCAGTCCGCTGATCGCGAGCGCCGCATCGCGCACCAACTCCGCCGGCAGCCGCCCGCGCGGACCGCGCGCGAGCAGGCGGTTGTCGGGATCGCGCGCCAGCGCCTCGGGCGTGGACGCCGACGACTGCCGGTAGGTCGCGCTCGTCACGAGCGCGCGCACCATGCGCTTGACGTCCCAGCCGGTCGCGACGAACTCGCAAGCGAGCCAGTCGAGGAGCTCCGGGTGCGAGGGCCACTCGCCCTGCATTCCGAAGTCGTTCGCCGTGCGCACGAGGCCAACGCCGAAGAGGAGTTGCCACAGCCGGTTCACGGCGACGCGCGCGGTGAGCGGGTGGCGGGGATCGACCACCCAGCGGGCGAGGCCGAGGCGGTCGCGGGGTGGGTCTTGCGCCGGCGCGAGCAAGAACGACGGCGTGCCCGCCTCGACCTTCGCGCGCGGTGCGGCGTAGTTGCCGCGCTCGAGGACGAAGGTCTCGCGCGGAGTCGCGGCGGTATCCATCACCAACGTGGAGAACGGCTCGGTGCGTGCCGCGAGCCTCTCGCGCGCGTTCGCGAGGTCGATGCGCGACCGCGTAGTGGCGCCGGAGTGCGCTGCGAAGTAGCTGGCCAGAGTCGCGCTCGCTTCGGCCGTGCGGGTCGCGCGGTCGCCGGCGACGATCGCCGTGATCGCGGATGGCAGCGGGCGGTCGTCGTCGTTGCCCGAGACGAGGAAGAACTCCATCCGTTTCGCCGTGGGATTGCCGTGGCGGCCGAAGTTGATCTGCACCGTCAAGTGGGTCGCGTCGCGAGCGAGCGGTTCCGCGAACGTCAGCGTGAGATGGACCGGCCCTTCGTACGCGAGGTCGGGGATCCACGCCTCGCTCGCCAGTGTGTTGAGCACGCCTTCGGGACGGTTGTCGCCGCTCCAACAGCACGCCGTCGCCGACCGCAGCTCGACCATGCGGTAGAGGTTCACCTGATCCGACGCGACCGTGCCGGCGGAGACCGAGACGTTGGTGACCGCGAAGGACTTCTTCTCGCCCGCGGCGCCCACTTCCGCGCCGCCCCAACCCCAGCCGGCGGCCGGTGCGGCGGGGTCGGGATGCATCACCACCCGCAATCCGGTCATGGGCAGCGCCGATGGCTCGCACTCCATCGATACGTCGAACGCGACGAATCCCATCGGGCGCTCGACGCGCGCGAAACGGCCCTCCTCGATCGAGAAGCCGCTGCCGGTGTTGGGCGTGCTGATCTTCAAGAGCTTCACCGGGTGGAGCGCGAAGTCGCGGCCGCGGCTCGCGAGCGCGGCGCGCTGCTCGCTCTCCCACGCCTCGATCGCGGCTGGATCGGGCGCGGCGAGTGCGGCCGCAAGCCGCGCGATGCGCGCACGCAGCGCCGCCTCTTCGCCGGTCACGAGCACGGAGCGGAGGTTCGCCGTGGGTGGCGCGTTCTCGCCGCCGTCGCCGCCGTGCGCCGGCTCGCTCGTCTGGTTGAAGTAGGCGAAGAGCGAGTAGTAGTCGTGCTGGGTGATCGGATCGAACTTGTGGTCGTGACATTGCGCGCAGCCGAGCGTGAGCCCGAGCACCGCCTCGCCGAACGTCCGCACGCGGTCGACGCCGTAGGTGATCAGGTTCTCCTCGGGAAGCGTGCCGCCCTCGTGCGTGATCATCGAGTTGCGCTGGAACCCGGTGGCGGTGAGCGTCTCGTCGCTCTTGTCGGGCAGCAGATCGCCGGCGAGCTGCTCGACGAGGAAGCGGTCGTACGGCTTGTTCGTGTTGAAAGCGTGGATCACATAGTCGCGCCACAGCCAGGCGTGGCGGCCGCCGTCGATCGAGAAACCATTGGTGTCGGCGTAGCGCGCCGCGTCGAGCCATGGCAGCGCCATGCGCTCGCCAAAGTGCGGGCTTGCGAGCAGACGGTCGACGAGCTTCTCGTAGGCGTCGGGCGCAGAGTCGGCGACGAACGCGGCGACCGCGTCGGCGGCGGGTGGCAGCCCCGTGAGGTCGAGGTGCAGCCGGCGCGCCAGCGTCGCCCGGTCGGCCGGCGGCGCGGCGGCGAGCCCCTCCCGCGCGAGGCGCGCGCGCACGAAGCCGTCGATCGGATTCGTGGCGCCGTCCGGGACCACCGGCCGCGTCGGCGCGACGAACGCCCAGTGGTCGGTGTAGCGAGCGCCCTGCTCGATCCACGCCCGAATCGTCGCTTTCTCGGTTGCAATGAGGCGCTTGTGCGACGCGGGCAGCGGCATCACCACTTTGGGATCGGTTGAGTCGATGCGCCGCCACACCTCGCTCGCTTCAGGATCGCCCGGCACGATCGGCGTGACCTCGTCGCGCGTCGCGTAGGCGAACTCCGCGCGGTCGAGTCGCAGCTTCGCGCGGCGGCTCTTCTCGTCCTGTCCGTGGCACGGGAAGCAGTTCTTCGCGAGCAGCGGCCGGACGTCGCGGCCGAAATCGACGGTGCCTTCGTCGCAAGAGAGGACCGCCGCCGTGATCAGGAGCGCGTGGACCATGCGCCGCAGGATACGTGCGCGCCTCGCGGGCTAGGATCGCGTCCCCTCATCCGATCCGCGCGACTCGCCGACCAGCGGAGTGCTCCGATCCACCCGTCGATGTCATGGATCACCTTCGCAGCGCTGCTCGCCGACGGCGAGCGCGTGCGCTTCTCTCGGGATGTGCGGCCGATCCTGTCGGAGTACTGCTACGCGTGCCACGGCCCCGACGCCAAGAAGCGCGAGGCCGAGCGCCGGCTCGACACGCGCGCCGGGCTGTTCGGAGACGCGGAAAAACCGGGAGTCGTGGTGCCGAGCGAGCTCGCAGAGAGCGAGCTGTGGCGCCGCGTGGGCGAGGCCGACGCGGCGGAGCGGATGCCTCCCGATGACGCCAGGAAAGAGCTGCCGCCGGAAGCGCGTGCGACGTTGCGCCGCTGGATCGAGCAGGGGGCGCCGTGGGAAGGGCACTGGGCATACGAGCCGCCAACGCGACCGGCGGTGCCGCCTGCGGTGACTGTGGCCGGCGCTGAGTCGTGGCCGCGCGCGCGCAACGAGATCGACGCGTTCCTCCGCGTCGAGCTGCCGGCGCACGGCCTCGCGCCGCAACCGGAAGCCGATCGCCGTACGCTGCTGCGGCGGCTCAGCCTCGATCTTCTCGGCCTCCCGCCGACGCCCGTAGAGATCGACGCGTTCCTCGCCGATCCGGCCGACGACGCCTACGAGCGCCAGGTCGACGCGCTGCTCGCCTCACCGCACTACGGCGAGCGCATGGCGATCGGGTGGCTCGACCTCGTGCGCTACGCCGACAGCGTCGGCTACCACGGCGACCAGGAGGTGAGCGTCTCGCCGTTCCGCGACTGGGTGATCGCGGCGTTCAACGACAACCTCCCGTTCGACCGCTTCACCCTCGAGCAGCTTGCCGGCGACTTGCTGCCCGAGCCGACGCTGCGCCAGCAGATCGCGTCGGGCTACAACCGTCTCGGGATGATGAGCGCCGAGGGCGGCGTGCAGCCCAAGGAATACCTCGCCAAGTACGTCGCCGAGCGAGTGCGCAACCTCGGCGGCACGTGGCTCGGATCGACGCTCGGCTGCTGCGAGTGCCACGACCACAAGTACGACCCGTTCAAGACGAAGGACTTCTATTCGTTCGAGGCGTTCTTCGCCGACCTCGAAGAACGCGGCCTCTACTCCGGCGCGGAGAGCGACGGCAACTGGGGGCCGCGCATCGCCGTGCCGACGCCGGCGCAGGCGGCCGAGCTCGCGCGGCTCGACGGTGCGCTCGTCGCGGCACGTCGCGAGTACGAAACGGAGACGCCGGAACTCGCCGCGGAGCGCGCGGCGTGGGAGGCCGCGCCGGTCGCATGGACGCCGCTCGTTGCGGTCGCGCTGCCGCCGGAAGTGGCCGTGGTACTCGCGCTCGAACCCGCAGCGCGAAGCGCGGAGCAGCAGGCAGTTGTTGCGGCGCACTATCGCGCGATCACCGAGACGCTTGCGCCGCTGCGCGCCCGCCTCGCCGAGCTCGAGCAGCAGCGCGCTGCGCTCGACGCCAGCGTGACGCGCACACCGGTCGCGCGGTCGGTCGCACCGCGCGAGATCCGGGTGCACGCTCGCGGCAACTGGATGGACGAGAGCGGCGAAGTGCGCGAGCCCGGCTTCCCGGCGTTCCTGCCGCGGCTCGATGCGCCGACGGATCGGCGGCTCACGCGGCTCGACTTCGCGCGCTGGCTGGTCCACCCCGACCATCCGCTCACCGCTCGCGTCTTCGTCAACCGCCTGTGGAAGCGGTTCTTCGGCGCCGGGCTCTCGCGCCGGCTCGACGACTTCGGCTCCCAGGGCGACTGGCCGAGCCATCCCGAGCTGCTCGACTGGCTTGCGCGTCGGTTCGTCGACAGCGGCTTCGACGTGAAGGGCATGGTGCGCCTGCTGGTCACCTCCGCCGCCTATCGGCAGCACTCCGACGCCGCTGCGGCCGACGTGGCGGCCGATCCCGACAACCGCTGGTTCGCGCGGCAGGGCCGCTTTCGGGTCGAGGCGGAAGTGATTCGCGACATCGCGTTGCGGGTGAGCGGGCTCCTGGTCGAGCAGATCGGCGGGCGGAGCGTGCATCCCTACCAGCCTGCGGGCTACTGGGCCTACCTCAACTTTCCGCAGCGCGAGTGGCAGGCCGACGCCGGTGAGAGCCTCTACCGCCGCGGCCTCTACGTCCACTGGCAGCGGCAGTACCTCCATCCGTCGCTGCTCGCATTCGACGCGCCGAGCCGCGAGGAGTGCGCCGCCGACCGCTCGCGCTCGAACACACCGTTGCAGGCGCTGCTGCTGCTAAACGATCCGATCTATGTCGAGGCGGCGCGCGTCTTCGCGGAGCACCTGGTGCGCGAAGGCGGCGCGACGACGGAGGCGCGGATCGCTTGGGGCTACGCGCGGACCGTCGCGCGGCCGCCGAAGCCGGCGGAGGTGGCGGTGCTCGTGCAGTTGCTCACTACCCAGCGCGCGGAGCATGCCGGCGATCCGGCTGCGGCGCGGGCGCTCGTCGCGGTCGGCGCGGCGCCGGTGGCGACCGACCTCGACCCGGTCGAGCTCGCCGCGTGGACCGGCGTCGCCCGTGCGCTGCTCAACCTGCACGAGACGATCACGCGTGATTGACGCACGAGGAGACGAAGGGATGGACCGCCCGCTCGCCATCGCCCGCCGCACGTTCCTCGCGCGGAGCGGTCTTGGCCTCGGCTCGCTCGCGCTCTCGACGCTGCTGAAAGAGACGGCACGCGGCGCCGCGCCGCAGACGGCCGGCGACGGACCGCGCGGCGGCCTGCACCACGCGCCGAAGGCCAAGCGCGTGATCTGGCTCTACATGGCCGGCGGAATGAGCCACCTCGACACCTTTGACGAGAAGCCGGCGCTCGCCGCGCTCGACGGTCAGCCGATGCCCGAGTCGGTGACGCGCGGCCAGCCGATCGCGCAACTGCAAGGCGCGACGCTGCGCTGCCTCGGCCCGCAGCACCCGTTCGCGAGCTACGGCGAGTCGGGCCAGCGCATGGCGAAGATCTGGCCCGAGCTTGGCGCGCGCTGCGCGGACGATCTCTGCATCGTCCGCAGCCTCCACACCGAGGCGATCAACCACGACCCGGCGCACACCTTCATGAACACCGGCGCGATGGTCGCCGGCCGGCCGGCGATGGGCTCGTGGCTCTGGTACGGGCTCGGTTCGGAGAGCCGCGACCTGCCCGGCTTCGTGGTGATGGTGTCGACCGGCGCGTTTGGCCAGAAACAGCCGATCGCCGCACGCCAATGGCATTCCGGCTTCCTGCCGAGCCGCTTCCAGGGCGTCGAGCTCCGCGGCGCCGGCGACCCGGTGCTGCACGTGCAGAGCCCTCCCGGCGTCTCGCCGCAGTCGCAGCGCGCCGTGATCGACGCCGTGCAGGAGCTGAACCGGATCGGGCAGGCCGAGGTCGCCGATCCCGAGATCGCCACGCGCATCGCGCAGTACGAGATGGCGTTCCGCATGCAGACGAGCGTGCCCGACCTGATGGACGTCTCGTCGGAACCACCGGAGGTGCGGGAGCTCTACGGCACGCAGGGCCGCGACGGCAGCTTCGCCGCCAACTGCCTGCTCGCGCGCCGGCTCGCCGAGCGCGGTGTGCGGTTCATCCAGCTCTACCACCGCGACTGGGACCACCACGGCTCGGTCAAGTCGCACGTCGCCGGATCGGCAGCCGAGGTCGATCGCGGCGCCGCGGCGCTGCTCGTCGACCTCGAGCGGCGCGGGATGCTCGAGGACACGCTCGTCGTCTTCGGCTCCGAGTTCGGGCGCACGCCGATGGCGCAGGGCGACGGCCGCGACCACCACCTCGCCGGCTTCACCGTCTGGCTCGCCGGCGGCGGCGTGAAGGCGGGGTTCGCCCATGGCGCGACCGACGACCTCGGCTACCACGCCGTGACCGACCCTGTGAGCGTGCACGACCTGCACGCGACGCAGCTCCACCTGCTCGGCATCGACCACGAGCACTTCACCGTCAAGTACCAGGGACTCGACGCCCGCCTGACCGGCGTCGAGCCGGCGCGCGTGGTCACCGAGCTGATCGCGTAGCGGCGGTGGTGCACGACACCGCCTGCCGGTTGACGAAACAGCCGTATCAGATAATCTGACTCCGTCAGCAGGTCAATCGAGGATCGCCGGAGAAATCGCATGGCTCGCCGGCTGGCTCCACGTCGTCACGCGACACTGTCACGAAGGCGGGTGCGCACGCTGAGCTCCACGGAGGTGCAGCGCAACTTCGCCGACGTCCTCAATCGCGTGCGCTACCAGGGTGAGACGGTCATGGTCGAGCGCGGCGGGGAGAGGGTCTGCACGATCGTCCCGCCGGAGCAGCTGAGGAAGTTCTCCTGGAGCGATCTCGCAGCCCTGATTGCCGCCGCCGGCGAGGCCGGTGAAGAGTGGGCGAGCAAGGTTGAGGAGAGCGTCCGGAATCAACCGCCCGCGGAGTTCAAGACTTGGCCACGCTGATCGACAGCAGCGTGATCATCGCGGCTCAGCGAGGGCGGCTCGATCTCGCGGACGTGGCATCGAGATCGTCGGATGCCCCGCTGGCGATCTCGACGATCACGGCATCGGAGCTGCTGGTCGGGCTGCACCTGATGCAGGATGGTGGAAAGCGCGCGCGTGCCGAGGCATTCGTCGAATCGATCCTCGCGGACATTCCTGTCCTGCCGTTCGATCTCCTATGCGCACGCACTCACGCGGTGCTGAGCGCCGAGCTACGACGCCGAGGTTCGATGGTCGGAGCGCACGACCTCCTGATCGGTGCGACCGCGGTTGCGATGGGCTTCAAGGTTGCAACGGCCGATGAACGCAGCTTTCCGCGGATTCCCGGGTTGAAGGTCGAGCTCTTCTCCACCAGGAAGCGCTGACCCGCGAGCGCCTCGGTTGTTTCGGTGGATCGCCAACGAGGAAAGGTGAACTTCAGTCTCGCTCGGCAGGCTCCAGGTGTGTTCACGGCTTCTCCTTCCATCGGAAGCCGCTCGCGTCACAGTCGATGGCAACGCGATGCAACGCCTCGACGAGCCCCGGCAGCGCGAGCAGCTTCTGCGCGAACGCGGCCGTCTCCGCGCGGTTGATCCGCTCGGCCTGCAGCAGGTAGGCGCGCGTGCCACCAGCGTCGCCGCGGCCGGCGCGGCAGCAACCACGCAACACCTGACTGAGTGCACTCGTGCGCGCCAGCGTCGGGTCCTGCCGTTCGGCGGCCTTGAGGAACTCCTCGGGAACGCGCCACTCGTCGGGCGCGACACCGCGGCGCGTGCCGAGGTTCCCGATCTGCAGCTTCGCCTG
>CAYRQC010000514.1:0-8714 GCA_964426265.1 uncultured Phycisphaerales bacterium
GTCGAGCGTCAGTCGCCAGTGGTTCGCGACGTAGGCGACGGCGGCCTGCTCCACGGTGCGCACGTCGGCCTCGGCCCAGTCGTCGCCGGCGGGGGGGAGAGCCTCGGTCACGACCATCAGCCGGTCGGTATCGAGCTCGAGCACGAGCTGCGCACGGTCGCCACCGAGGACGAGGTGGGCGTAGGAGTCGGTGTCGGTGTGCGCCGGGTTGGCCGGCGCGACGGCGTTCACCGCCAAGCCGCCGCTGCTCGCGGTGAGCGGGAGGAGCAGCGGAAAGAAGAAGGCGAGCAGCGGTAGGGTCATTCCGGGGTTGGCCTCGCCGTGGAGATTAGGGGCAGTAGCAGCGAGGTTGGCGGCCTTCGGGCGGTGCTCGCCAAGAAACCTGGTGGCCGAGGCCCTTTCGCTCGCCGAGAGCTGCCCTATCCTTCCAGCCGTCGCAGATCGAGCCGTAAGGGTCGTTCGATCTCACCACGATCTCCGTATCCCAGGGCTGCATCCCAGGAGACACGTCATGGCGCCACTCTTGAAGACCCAGATCCACGCCTACCTCCACGACTACAAGAAGCGCGTGTTCGAGCTCGAGCATGACCCGAAGCTGGTCGCCGCGCGGACCGATCACGTGCAGCGGATCGTCAAGGAGATTCTCGGCGAGAAGTCGCACTACCACTTCCACCAGAAGGTCGACCCGTCGAACGCGGCGATGCTCGATCTCATCTACGACTTCTGCCACGAGGCGATGCTGCCGCCGGTGGTGACGCGGCTCGCCGAGCGGATCGCGGCGCTCGAGTCGCGCCAGCAGGCGTCGATCGACCTGGTGACGCGCCTGCTCGAGGGGCTCTCCAGCGAGAGCAACGGCTGAGTCTGGCAGCTGACGGCAGACCGCTCGCGCCGAGGAGGGCGTCGCGCTACGCTGCTGCGCCCTTTTCGACGCGACCTGAGACGTGTGAGATACGGAGAGAGTGATGTCGAAGCCTCGGCGCCGCACCAAGCGGGCAAATCACGGCAAACGGGTCTGCAACCCGCGCCGCCAAAAGCGTCTGCGCGCGCACTTCAAGGGCTATCGGTGAGGCGTCAGGGCTCCGCCCCACAGGACGTACGGCGCCCAGTAGTGGGGATGCGCGTAGCCGTCGTCGATGCGCGGACCTGACGGCTCGATCGGCTTGGCTCCGCGGGTCACGAGGTGGTGGTCGAGCGCGGTGAGCTTGGCGTTGCGCAGGGCCTCCTCGGCTGACCGGCCGCCCTGGAACAGCGACGCGTAGAACGCGGTCGCGATCGCGACGGCGGCGTCGTCGCGCACGACCCACATCGTGCCGATCACCGAACGCGCTCCGGCCAGCAAGAGCGATCGCACCGCGCTCCGCGGACCTTCCGCTGCCGCGAGTTTGCCACGCGCGGTTTCGCAGGCCGAGAGGAAGACGACGTCGGCGTCGAACTCCAGCAGGCTGAGCTCGATCAGGTTGACGAAGCCGGTGCAGTTCTCGCCGGTTCCCGGACTCAACACGACGCCACTGAACTGTGGATACTCCGGGTCGAAGGAGCCGTGGACGGCGAGATGAACCACGCGATAGTCGCGCAGGTCGCGCTGCAAGGCGTTCTCGTTCGCGTCGGCGCCGACTAGGAGATCGAAGCGGCGGGCGTGGACCGCGCCGCTGCGTGGCAGGTCGCGCAGCGCGACGAAGACGGGCCCCTCGTCGTCGGAAACCAGGGTTTCGGCGATCGCGCGGACTTCTTCGCGGGTGCCCCGCAGGCGATGACGCCGTTCGATGTTCACGCCCCCACGTGAACGGGAGCCGAACGCTTCGTCGCCGGGCACGCGAGCCGGGTCCTCGTCGCCATAGAGGGCGTCCGCGACCAGCAGCACGTCCTTGCGCGTCGGCCGAGGTGGCTGCGAGGCGGTGTCGGTGGCGAGCAGCACGGAGCAGGACGGTGCGAAGCGGACGGTGCGCTCGCGCAGCAGGAACGGGAGCTGGTTCACCGGTGTGTCCGCCGCTGGCGGGTCGGCAGTGAGCAGGACGTCGAACGGCACGAAGGCGAGTGCGCCGTCGGGGATCACGATGAGCCGGGTTGCGCCGTCGAGCAGCGGGAGGAGCGGCTCGAGCAGCCGCTGATAGAGGCGGCGCGCGGGCGCGACGAAGGCACGCGGCGGCGCGTCGGCCGTCGACAGCGCATGCACGAGATCCGTCGCGTCCGGCGTGAGCTCGTCGTCGCCGGTGAGGCGACGGACCGTAACCGCCTCGCGTCGGATCACCCACGCGAACGAGTCGGGATTCCACGGCAAGAAGACCAGGACGGCTTCGTCCGGCGCAAGCCGCTGCTGGAGCTGCCTGAGCTCCACGAGCGGAGGCACGGAGAGCTCGGCAAGGCGTCCACTCGTCGCGCGCGCCTGTTGGTCGAGTGCGTCGAGTTCCGACTGGTTCTGCTCGATCGCATTCTTGGTGGTGTCAGTGGTGGGTGTCTCGCTTCCGGCGCGGACGCGGATCTGCTCGAGTTGGCCGAGCAGCGCATCGCGCTTCGCGTGCAGGCTCGCGTCGACCTCACTCTTGGTCCCGTCCAGCCGCTCCTGCAGCCCTTCGAGGAGCGTCCTCGCGGTGACCGACTCGACGAGCGCGAAGGCGCGCGCCGGATCGACCGCGTGGTCGCCTGCGAGCTCCGCGCAGGCGAGCCACGAGGCCAGGCGGGAGACGTAGGCCCAATGGCGCCGCACGTCGATCCTGACTCCTTCGGCCAGGGCACGGTCCGGAGTCGTGGTAATGGCCGCCGCTGCCTCTTCGAGCGCGGTGAGCGCGAGCGCCGGGTCGCCGCCGCGGGAGGTCTCGAACGCCCTGATGACGAGGACCACAGCACGATCGATTGAACTCGTCGTGAGCGAGCCGAGCCTCTCCAGCCAGAGCACGGCCTCGCCGACGTCGCCACGATCGAGAGCCGCGTCGGTCATCTTCGAGAGCACGTAGAAGGTGATGCGGGCGTCGCCCAGGCGTTCGGACTCGGCCAGTGCGCGTGCGAGGCAGCCGCTCGCCTCGCGGAGACCGATACGCTGCGCCTCGCAGAGGGCCACCAGGCAGCGAGCCTCGGCGGCAGCGTCGCCGTCGGATCGGAGCGCGCCTCTCTCCAGGAGTTCACGACAGGTGGACTCACAGCGCTCATGCTGTCCGATCTGCAGGCAACTGTACGCGAGCGTCAACGCCACTTCCTGCCGTTCGGGAGAGGCGGCGTCGGGAAGCAGCGCCAGCGCGCGCTCGTAGTTCCGGATGGCCTCGTCGTCGCGTGCTTCGTGGGTGCAGACGTCGGCGAGCCGCAGCAGCACATCCGCGATCTGCCGGTTCGTTCCCTGGTTCGACATCAGTCGCGAGGCATCCTCTGCAGCGGCACGCGCCTGTGGCCAGAGGCGTAGATCGTGATAAGCGTCCGCGAGTGCGGCCCGAGCCTGCCATCCGACCACGGCGTCCTGCGCCGCGTCCGCGACATCGGCTGCCGAACGCAGCCGCGCGATGGCGACGTCGGGCTGCTCGAGGAGCGCATAGAGCCTGCCGCAGTCGAGCAGACGGCTGGCCGCCGCCCTCGAATCGGATGGTTCGACGCCTCCGGCCTCCAGCTCCCGCAGCAGGGCGCGGCTCGCCTTCGCGACCTCCGGTGCGGCGGTCCGGTTGCCGGTCGCTGCGACATGCGCGAGCCGCGCCTCGATCACCGCCGACTCGCGGCCCTGTGCGCGTGCGACCAGCGCGAGGCCGAGCCAGGCGTCGCTGCACCCGGGATCCCGTTCCGACGCGACCTGGTAGGAGCGCTCCGCGCCGGCGAGGTCGCCGCGCGCACCGGCGAGCTTGCCGAGCAGGCAGTGCGTCCGGGCCGTATCGGCGGCCGCGGTCAGGATCGCGCCGACTTTCTCGCACTCCGCCCAACGCTCACGTTTGAATGCGCGCGCGAAGACCAGCTCCATGGGCTGGCTGGTAGCGCCGGTCCGCGCCTCGAGGGCAGCGCGGGCGTGATCGAGCGCGCGTGCCGTGTCGCCACGCAGCAGGTCGATCATCACGAGCACACCGTTGGCGTCGGCGCAGCCTGGCGTGACGGCCAGCAGGTCGAGCATGTCGGCTTCGACATCGGTGACGAGTTGCTGGATCTCGACCGAGAGTTTGACGCTGTCCTCGGCGAACAGGGCGCTGCCAGCTTCGGTGTCCAGCTTCATCATGATCGGGCACATGCGGGCGAACGCCGCGATGGCCCGGGCCGACGCACAGTGCGGAACGAGCCGCGCGGCGCGTTCCAGGCAGGACGTGACGCCCGCGGCCCATGCGTCCGCATCCGATGGAGACACAACCGGGAATCGGATCATCCCGAGGGCCAACCACAGCAATGCAGCGTCGCTGGACGGCGCCGCGGATGCGGACGCGACAAGCCACGCGTCGGCACTTGCGAGAGAATCGGAGGACATGAAAGAATCGGTGGACATGTCCGACCCCAGCCCCCGGCGCCGGCTCCGTGCTTGACCGGGGTACAGGGCGTCCACGAGAATCTCGGCGAACACGACAGCCGCGCGCCACTCCGTCGGGTTCGCTTGCAGGACTCGACTCAACTGCGGCACCGCCTGGTCGTCCCAACCGCGCGCGAACAGTGCTCGTCCGTAGTCGAGCGCGATGCCGAGATCATCGGGGGTGCGCGCGCGCGCTTCCGCGAGCCGGCCGTTCCAATCGTCGAGGAGCGCATTGGCAGCGGTGGGGTCGCCGGCGTCACGGAGTGCATCGGCGAGCGCGAGCCTGGTGTCCGTCGACTCATCCCCGGCGGCAACGCGCTCCTTCAGCCTTGCGACGCGGTCGGCGGCCGGTTCTGGATCGGGAGGGTGAATCTCGTCGGTGCGGGCGCTGACTTTGTACGAGACACTGAACGGCGGAAGCAGCAACTCCTCTCCGGAGTCCACTTCCTGCTGGGCGACCGGCGTCGCGCCGGAGAGCAGGAGGAGCACGGCGGTGCTGCGGAAAGGTCCGGACATCGCGGTTTTCCAAGCGTCCTTTGAGCCTCTGCCGCGGAGCGATGGTAGCACCGGCTCCTGAAGCGTCTCGACTCACCGATCCGCGGGAGCCGACGCTTCGAGTGCGGCCAGCACCTCGTCCCGCAGCGCCGCGAAACGCCCCTGCTCGATCGCCGCGCGGATCTGCTCCATCAGCCGCTGGTAGAAGCGGAGGTTGTGGATCGACGCGAGCGTCTCGCCGAGCGGCTCGCGCATCTCGAAGAGGTGGTGGACGTAGGCGCGCGGCACCGTCGTGCAGCTGTAGCAATCGCAGCTGGTGTCGATCGGATAGCCGTCGCGGCGGTACTTGCGGTGCTCGATCCGGATTCTGCCGCGCGCCGTGAAGAGCGTGCCGCCGCGGCCGTAGCGGGTCGGGATCACGCAGTCGAAGAGATCGATGCCGCGCTCGACCGCCGCAAAGAGATCCTCCGGCAGCCCCACACCCATCAGGTAGCGCGCGTGGTCCTCGGGCAGGTGGGGCGCGGTGCAGGTGACGATCTTCTTCAGCAGGTCGAGCCCCTCGCCGACGCTCACGCCGCCGATCGCGTAACCGTCGAAGCCGAGCGACGTGATCTGCTGCGCGCTCTTCTTCCGCAGGTGCGGGAAGGTCGAGCCCTGCACGATCCCGAAGAGCAGTTGGTCGGCGCGGCGGTGCGCCTCCTTGCTGCGTCGCTCCCAGCGGAAGGTGCGCTCGATCGATTCGGTGGCGCGTGCTTCGGAGCAGGGGTACTCGAGGCACTCGTCGAAGACCATCGCGATGTCGGAGCCGAGCTGCTCCTGGATCTCCATCGACCGCTCGGGCGACAGCTTCATCGGCGCGCCGCCCTTCTCGAACTCGAAGGTGACGCCCTCTTCGGTGACCGACTTCTTCGGCAGCGAGAAGACTTGGAAACCGCCACTGTCGGTGAGGATCGGTCCCTTCCACCCCATGAAGCCGTGGAGCCCGCCGAGCTTCGCGATCTTGTCGGCCCCCGGCTGCAGCGCGAGGTGGTAGGTGTTCGCGAGCACGATCCCGGCGCCCGTCTCAGCGACCTGCGCGGCGGTGACCCCCTTCACGGCCGCCGCAGTGCCGACCGGCATGAAAGTGGGTGTTTGGACCGTTCCACGCGCAAGCGTCAGCACGCCGCGCCGCGCGCCGGTGGGGTCCTTGCTCAGCAGCCGGAAGGGGTTCGCCATCCGACGGACGATAGACCATCCGTAGTACCGATCCGGGGATCCTACGCCGATGTTTTCCGCACCACCGGTTGCGAAGAGTGCGGTTTTCTCCGCCGTAGGAACCCCGGATCGGTACGTCGGATCGGTACGTCGGCTGGTTGCCTGCGTTCTCAGTGAAGCTGGACGTCGATCGGGGTCTTCACATCGAGGTCGTCGGTGACGTCGAACGACGCTTCGCCGGAAGTCCCGTCGTCGGCGGAGAAGTGAACCACGTGATGGCCGCGGGCGAACCGCTGGGCGAGGGTGAGGGGCGGCGCGCGCCAGTTGTGCCAGCGGTGGCTCCAGAGCGCGGTGCCCGAGGCATCGAGCAGGGTCACCTCGACGTCGGTGGGAGGCGCGTGATCCGGTGCCGTGAGCAGTTGGAACGTGCGAATCGCGCCAGGCTCGACCGTGATCGAGAGCGGCACCGTCTGACCGCTGGCGATCTCGAACGGCATCCAGATCGCCGCCATCTTCTGGCCGCCGCAGAGCAGATAGTGACCGGGAGCGAGCGGCTCGGAGCGGAAGAGGTCGCCGATCTGACCGATGTGCTCGCTGTTCTGGGTCGCCTCGTTCCAGATCGTGAGGTCGTCGTCGTGTACTGGTGTGCCGTCGGCGCGGCGTGCGTGTACCTCGACGAAGCCGGGGCGCGCGATGCGGACCGTGCCGAGATCGAGGGTGGCACCGGCGGTGAGCGGGCGATCACCCAGCTCGAGGTCAGGCAGTCCGGTCGACGACGCGCTGAGGTGGTAGTCGCCCGGTGGGAAGGGGCCGAGCCGGAAACCCTGCGCGTCGCCGGCGATAAAGCCGACGGACGAGCTGCCTCCGTTCAGCAGATAGAGACGGAGGGACGCTCTCGGGAGCGGCTGACCGTCGGCATCGATGAAGCGGCCGATCACCCAGGCGTTGCAGCGAGCGCTGGCCGGTACCTCGATGCGCCGCTCGTCGGCGCCGGCGTGCACATCCCGCAGCAGCGCGACGCTGATGAACTCTTGCGCCGGCTCGAAGACGAGCAACTGGTAGGGCTTGTCTCCGCAGCGGTCGACGACGAAACGCCCTTGGTCGTCCGTCGCGACTTCGGGCGGCGGCTCAGCTCCACGCTCGTACTCCTCCGTCCGAGCGGTCACCTTCCAGCCGCTGCACGGCGCGCCGCGCTCGTCGACGACTCGACCGCGGATCGCGAGGCCGGAGGAGAGCACCGCGCGCCACTCGCGCGTCTCGCCATCGGCAATAGTGAAGGAGTGCTTCGCCGTCCCCTGCGCCTCGGCGTCGATGGTGGCCACGAGAGCGCCGGTGACGAGGTGCGCGATCGCGAAGTGACCCTGGTCGTCGGTTCGCGCGATCGTCGTCAGCAGGTCGCTCCGCGGTTCCGTGAGCGTGGTCTGCTCCGGCCCTACCCGGACCTCGACTCCAGCGACGGCGGTTCCATTGGCGGTCCCATCGTCTCGACTCACGGTTCCGATGAGCGTGCCGCCTGCGTGCAGCACGAGGTCACATACCTGGGGCGAGTCGGGCGTCAGGGTGAGCGGCTCCCACGATGGGGCATAGCCGCGCGCGCGGACCACCAGGTTGGCCGCACCGACGGCGACGCCTTCGAGAGCGAACGAGCCGTCGGGGCCGGTGCGTCCGGTGCGTGCCGGCGCGTGCAGGCCGAAGGTTCCGTCGCGCAGGACTCGCGAGTTCCCCCATGGGCCGGCGACGTAGACAAATGCGCCATCGATCGGCCGCCCTGCGACGTCGACCACGCGGCCGTGCACCGATCCGCCGGCGTCGAGCAGTTGCAGCTCGAGGTCGGCGTGACGGCCATCGTCCCGATGGATCATCACGCCCGGCGACGGTGCGAAGCCGGAGGCGAAGGCGGAGAAGTGTTGGCAGCCCTCGACGACCGGCAGGTGGAAGTGGCCGGACGCGTCGCTCGTGCCGACGACTTGGCCGAAAGCGGGCCAGTTCCCGTCCTCCGACATCCAGATCGACGCCCCTGCGACCGCTGCCCCTTCCGGATCGATCACGTACCCGTCGACTTCGACCATCTTGTAGACGGCCAGCTCGACCACCGTCGTCGCGCCCGGCTGGACGACGATGCGTCGCGTGCACTCACGCTCGAAGAGGGTCGGATGGCGTGAGTCACCCGTGTACCACAGGAACCCGGCTGCGATCGCGATCACCGATCCGACCGGCACGCGTTCGGCGAAGAACTCGCCCTGTGCGTCGGTCATGCCGAACGCTTCTTCGACGCAGGCTGGACCAGCGCCTTCGGGCAGGAAGCGCACCGGAATCGCGGCGATCGGCGTCTTCTCTTTGGCCCAGATCACGTGGGCGCGCACGGAGCCGAAGTCGGAGTTGGCGATCGGCGCGGCCGGTGCCTCGTCGACGACGAGCGCCGGCTCTTCGACTCGTTCGGCGATCGCGGAGTCGGCCTTCCCCGCTGCCACCTCTGCAGGAGCAGTCAGCTCCGCCGGACCGCCGATCGTGCGCGTTCCATCCGGAGCCGCTGATTGGCTCCTCCAGTACCACCCCCCAC
>CAYRQC010000515.1:0-4926 GCA_964426265.1 uncultured Phycisphaerales bacterium
GAGCGGCCTGGTCAAGTCGGGCGTGATGTTCGAGCTGGTGCAGCGGCGAGTGCCGTTCGTGCTGGCCGGATCGATCCGCGACGACGGGCCGCTCGCGGACGTGATCACCGACTCGCTGGCCGCCCAGAGCGCCTACGCCGAGGCGCTCGAGGGCACCGGGATGTGTTTGATGCTCGCCAGCGCGCTGCATTCGATCGCGGTCGGCAACCTGCTGCCCGCGAGCGTACGCACGGTGTGCGTCGACATGACCGAGGCCCTGCCGGTCAAGCTCGGCAACCGCGGCACGCTGCACGCGCTGGGCCTGGTCACCGACGTCGGCTACTTCCTCGAGATGCTGGCGCGCGCGCTCGGCGTGTGAGCGGCGCAGCGGCGTTGGTGCGGCGATCCGGCGGAGGCTCGCTCAGGTTCCGGTCGCGACGCCGTACTGGTCACGTAGCACGATCAAGTGGTGCCGCACATGGCCCGCCATCACGAAGGCGAGCGCCCGCACCGTGATTTGTGCGCGATTCGCGGTGCCGACGCGCCGCCAGGCGGCGTCGTCGAGCCCGCGCAGCATCGCCAAGTTCGCCGTGCGCAGTGCAGTGAACTCCGTCATCAGGTCGGAAACAGGGCGCGTTGCGAAGCGCGAGTTCGCGACGTAGGCGTTCTCATCGAACGGGGGCAGCTCCGCCGGATCCGCGCGGCTGAAGCAGCAAGCTCGGTAGCCGAAGACGCGCTCGCCATCGCCGAGATGGCCGAAGAGCTCGCGGATCGACCATTTGCCTGGCGCATAGGCATGCGTTTCCTTCGTCGCCGGAATCGCCGCCGCGACGGCGGAGAGCACGCTCTTCTGCTGCTCGAGCACGCCGAGGACGTCGGCTTCCGGCACCAGCGAGATGTAGCCAGCGTAGAAGGAGGCGTACTCGGTATCGGCCGGCCGTTCGATGGCGTTCATGGACGGGCTCCGCGGTGGCGGTCGAGAATACGCGAGCGTGCGATGGTCGGCGGTTGCGTCACGAAACGATTGCCGTAGCGGGCGCGCCGCGTGGGCGAGAACGGCAGCGGCGGCACCGACCACCGAGAAGTGCTCGCCTGATCAGAACGCCACCTGGAACCGCATTTCGAGGATGCTCGCGTTGCCGCCGGCGGGCGCGCGATCGACCACCGCGCGAATCCCGTTCAGTGACACGCGCATCACTGGATACGGATACCAGTTGAGCCCGAGTGTGTAGTCGGTGAGCTCGCCGCCCTTGATCGGGCCATCGTCGAGATCGAGCGTTGACAGGCGCGCGGCGAGCTCGAGTGCGCCGAGTCCGCCTTTGCCGTCGAAGGCGTTGGCGGCCGGCTTGGGGCTCTGGAACGCGGCCTCGGCGAGGCGGTAGCGGCGCGGCTCGCCGGTGATCGTCCAGGTGGCGAGCGCGTACCAGCCGCAGAAGCTCGCGTCGCTCATCCCGCCGTCGCGCTGCAGGTCGGCGTGGACCCACTCGCCCTGCAACGAGAACGCATTCCACAACAACGCCGCTTCGGCGCCGAGCAGCGTGACATCGTTGACGTTGGTCAGCTTCTTGGTGTCGATGAGGTCGGGCGCGAGGTTGGCTTCGGGCTTCGACTTGAACTGCACCTCGTCGGACGGCGGTGCGCGGCGGCTCGCCGACACGCCGAGGTGAACGAGCCGCTTGCCTTGCTCGGCGTACCACGGCAGCCCGGTCACTCGTGCCGTCACCGCGTAGGCGCCGTCGGCCTGGCCGAACGCCTGGTCGTTCGCCTCACGAAAGACGCCGGCGGTCGCGGTCATGCGCTCCTCGGCGAACGCCTTCGACAACTGCGCGCCGAGGTTGCGGAACGGCACGAGCGCGAAGGGGAGCCCGCGCTCCATGAACGTGAGGTCATTGGCACTCGTGAGCGCCTCCAATCCGAAGGGCTCGCGGAAGTGGCCGGCGCGGATGTTTGGGAACGAGCCGAGGCCGACGAGGCCGCCGTAGGCGTCGGTGACCTTCGTCTTGCCATCCTTGTCCGAAAAGTCGTACTCCCACTTGTACTCGACGTGCTCGTAGAGCTTGCCGGAGATCGCCAGGCGGGCGCGCCGTGCCTGCGAGCCGTCCTCGAGCGAGCTGCCGGTCGTGCTCACGGCATCGCGGTTGTTTGCGCCCCACAGCGTGTCGAACTGGATGCGGCCGCCGATCTTGAGCTCGAAGTCCTTCGCGGCGCTCTCGATCCGCAGGCCGTCCTTCCAGAGGAGTGTGAGTTCGCTCTTCGCGTGGTCGGCGGCCGCTTTCTGCTCGTCGGCCCGCTTCGCCTCGAGGGCACGGACTCGTGCTTCGAGATCGCCACCGGGTGGTGGATCCTGCGCGGTCGTCGACGGCGCCATGCCGGCCATTGCGGCGGCCATGGCGATCACGGGAAGGAGACGGTCGGTACGGCCAGGCGAGCAGGACGACAAGCGAGCGATCACGAGCGGTTCTCCTCTTGGATGACGGGTCCTGAACAGCGAGCCGTGCGACGGTGAAGGCGACCGCGGGCGCGGTGTCCTGATCAGCGCTGCGTTGAATCGACCGCCGCCGCGATCGCCTTGCTTGCCGTGATCGCCGCCGCGCGCGCCAACTCGGCGAAACGCTGGGCGCCGTCGGGCGCGTCCTTCCATGCGAAAAGCACCCCACGCGAGGAGTTGACGATCGCGCCGCCGCCGTCGGCGGTGAAGGTGCGCGCCACGTCCGCTGCGGTACCGCCCTGGGCGCCGTATCCGGGGACGAGGAAGTAAGTGCGGGGCAGCTCGACGCGCAGCCGTGCCCCCTCGTCGGGATGGGTTGCGCCGACCACCGCGCCGACGTCGGTGAAGCCGCGCGTGCCGCGCTGCGCGGCGCCCCACTGCTCGAGCAACCGGCCGACCCGCAGGTAGAGCGGAATGCCGTTCTCTGTGTGATCCTGCAGCTCCTTGCCCGACGGATTCGACGTGCGGGCGAGGACGAAGACACCGCGCCCCTTCGCGCGACCGACCTTCAGGAACGGCTCGATGCCGTCGAGCCCGAGATAGGGGTTCAAGGTCACTGCATCGGCCGCCGATCCGTCATCGGGACCCAAATGCGCCTTGGCATATGCGGTCGCGGTCGAGCCGATATCGGCTCGTTTGATGTCGCCGATGACGAAGAAGCCGCGCCGGTGTGCCTCGCGGATGACGTCGAAGTAGAGTGCATAGCCCTCCGGTCCGAGCGCCTCGAAGAAGGCGATCTGCGGCTTCACGCACGGCACGGCCCCTTCAAGCGCGGCCAGGATCTCGAACAGGAAATCGCGCACATGAACCACTGGCGCGCGCCCGCGCTGGTCCGGTGGCAGCAGCTCGAAGTGAGGATCGAGCCCCACGCAGATCGCCGAGCGCGTCGTTCGCCGCGCCTGCTCGAGGCGATCGAAGACGTGCGAGATCGTGGTCACGAGGTTCCCCTGGTTCGGCGACGCGAAGCACGATCGTAGCCGGGGTGCCGATCCGGAGACCCTACGCCGATCCTGGATCGGTACGACGGCTCACTCTTCCGGCAGCCACACCACCTCGAAGTAGCCGATCAGCATCCCTTCGTAGGTTTGCAGGCCGAAATAGACGGTGTCGTTCGGATCGGGATTGGCGGAGTTCGCCGGGCTGTTGTCGTAGTGGGCGATGACCCGCAGCACGGTGTCGGCGGGCAGGTGCTTCGGCTCGGTGAAGAGGTACTCCTGCTGCCAGTCGAAGTCGTAGTGCGGAACGATGAGCAGAGTCTCTTCGCGACCGTCGGGGTACTTCGCGACGTAGGTGAAGTCCTTGCCGCGCAGGTGCATGTGGGGTTGTAGTGAGCGCAAGGACGCCGCCGCGGGCAATCGGTACTCGGCGGTGACCTCGTGAGCTGGCGCGCCCGGCGGAATCGTGAATACCACCGTCGAGACACCGCGCGTGTCGAGCGCCCGCTTGCTCGGAGTGGCGGCGAACCAGAGAGCGATCGACGTCGATGAGCTGCCCGGCTTGCCGGTCGGCTGATAGTGGATCTGGAAGATGAGGTCCGACCCGGCCGGCAGGAACTTGCCTTCGTCGGGCCCGAACACGACCGCGCCACCGCCGGCAAGGCCCGAGAAGAAGTAGCCGTTCAGCCCACCCGCCTCGCCGTAGCGCAGGTCGCGTTGGATCATCTTCTGGAAGCGCAGGCTCCACTTCGGGATCTCGTTGGGCTTCGCGCCCTGCATCAGCTCGAGCGGATTGAACGCGGGACGCCACGGGCGAGTGGTGGCGACCGCATTGGCGGCGTCGGCGCTGACCGCTGGTCGTGGATTGCGTGGGCTCCGCGGCTCATCCAGGAAGACGAGGACGTGATGGACGAGCTGCGCCTCCGTGCTTCGCAGCTCGGCCGCACGCACCCAGCGCTCTTCGGTGAGATGGGTGGGCAGACGCACGTACTCGTACGGCAGCGTGCCCTCGCTCGCCACCGCGAACGGCGCGGTCGTGAGCACGAGATCGGGCGGCTCCGCGAGCGACCAGCCGACCGGCCACGTTCGCTTCGGCGGCGCTGTCGCGGCATCGCCCTCCTTCGCACCGCCGTCGACCCATGCCGCGATGGTGTCGATCGCCTCCTTGGGCAGCGAGCGATCGTTCGCGAACTTGCCCACGGTCGGGTCGGCGTACCACGGTGGCATCCGGCGCGTCGCGACGACCTCCTTGATCTGCGGCGCCCAACCGGCGACCTCGTCGTACCTCTCGAGCGCGAACGGCCCACAGCCACCGGACCGGTGGCACTCCTGGCAGTGACGTTGGAGGAGCGGCTCGACGAGCTCGTGGAAGGTCGGCGCGTGAATCGTCGGCAGTTGCGGCTGCGCGGGCGGCGGCTCGTTCCTCACCAGCGGAACTGCGGGCGGAACCATCAGCGGAACCAGCCACGCGATACCCATCGACGCCATCGAGCTCACCTCCGATCGCGGCGATCCTACGCCACG
>CAYRQC010000516.1:0-3412 GCA_964426265.1 uncultured Phycisphaerales bacterium
CTTGCCGAGTTCTTCGACGAGCCCTTCTCCGACCCGTCCGCCATCCCGACCTATCTCCTCGCGAAGGAGGCACGCCGCAGCGTGACGGTCGCGTTGTCGGGCGACGGCGGCGACGAGTGTTTCGCCGGCTACCGGCGCTACCGCTTCGACCTCGCCGAGCATCGCGTGCGCGCGCTGCTGCCGGGCCCCCTCTTCCGCGCCCTCTTCCGTGCCGGCGGTGCCGTCTGGCCGAAGGGCGATTGGCTGCCGCGCTCGCTGCGCGCGAAGACGACGCTCGAGAACCTCGGGCGCGATCCGGCCGCCGCCTATTTCCGTTCGGTGAGCCAGATGCCGATCGCGGAGGCGCGCGCGCTCCTCCATCCCGACTGGCGCGCCGCGGTGGCGAGCTACGACCCGGTCGCCACGCTCCGTTCGTGGTACGACGCGGCGCCCGCCACCGATCCGCTGTCGCGTGCACAGTACGCCGACTTCCACACCTGGCTGCCCGACTACATCCTCACCAAGAGCGATCGCGCGACGATGGCGGTGAGCCTCGAGGCGCGCGAGCCGCTGCTCGACTACCGCCTGGTCGAGCTGGCGGCGGCGATGCCAACCGACGTGAAGGTGCGTGAGGGGATCGGCAAGTGGATCTTCCGGCGGGCTGCCGCGGCCCACCTGCCGGCGCACACGATCGCGCGCGCCAAGCAGGGCTTCGCGCCGCCATTGAAAGAGTGGGTGAAGCGGGAGCTCGCGGCCGAGCAGACGCGGATCGAGCCGGCGCGCATGATCGATCCGGCGGCGCTCGCGACGGCCATCCGTCGCCATCGAGCGGGGCTGCGCGACCTGTCGGAGCCGCTCTACGCGCTGCTCGTGCTGCGCGCCTTCGAGCGGCGCTGGCTTGTGGCGTCGTGAGGCGGCGCTCGATGCGGCTGCTCGTCTTCACCACGCTCTTTCCGCATGCCGGCGCTCCGCACCATGGCATCTTCGTGCGCGAGCGGCTGCGCCACTGGATCAGCGAGACGGGCGGCAGTGCGGTCGTCCTCGCACCGGTGCCCTACGTGCCGCGCGCGCTGGCGCGCGGTCGCTATGCGGCGTGGCGCGACGTGCCCGATGAAGAGAGCACGGAGGGCGTGCGCGTCCTCCATCCGCGCTATCTGCTGCTGCCGAAGGTCAGCATGGGGATCGCCCCGCTCACGCTTGGCCGTGCTGGCGTTGCGGCGGCGCGGCGATTGATTGCTGCGGGCGAGCGGTTCGACCTGGTCGATGCGCACTACCTTTATCCCGATGCGGTCGCCGGCAGCTTCGTCGCGCGCGCACTCGGGCTCCCGCTCTGCGTCACCGCGCGCGGCACCGATGTGACCCTGATTCCGCGCCACGCGATCCCGCGGCGCTGGCTGCGTTGGATGCTGGCGCGAGCGAACGGCGCGATCGCGGTGGCCGACGCGCTGCGCGTCGAAGTGGAGCGGCTCGCACCGAAGAGCCTGGCGGTCACGACTCTCCCGAACGGCGTCGATCTCGCGAAGTTCCGGCCGCTGCCGCGCGACCAGGCGCGTCGTCGGCTCGGTTGGCCGGTCGAGCGCCGCATCGTGCTCTCGGTCGGCCACCTGATCGAGCGCAAGGGGCACCACCACCTGCTGGCGGCGCTCGCGAAGCTGCCGCCCGACGTCGTGGTGAAGGTGATCGGTGAGGGCGACTGGCAGGGCCGTCTCACGGCACAGGCAGTGAGCGCCGGCATCGCCGACCGCGTCGAGCTTTGCGGCCGCATGGCGCACGCCGAGCTCCACGTCGCCTACTCGGCCGCCGACGCGTTGGCACTGCTCTCGTCGCGCGAAGGATGGCCGAACGTGCTCCTCGAGAGCATGGCGTGCGGAACGCCGGTGGTCGCGACGCGGGTCTTCGGGACGCCGGAGGTGGTGCGCGACGAGGCGGTGGGAGTGCTGGTCGGCGAGCCGACGCCAACGTCGGTCGCGGCGGCGATCGGCGAGCTGCTCGCGCACCCGCGCGAGCGTGCGCGTGTCCGCGCCTACGCCGAGCAGCACTCGTGGCAACGCACCGTGCTCGGCATGCAGACGCTCTTCGACCAGATCGTGCGGTCGTGAAGATCCTCTATCACCATCGCACGCGCTCGCGCGACGGACAGCGCGTCCACATCGACGGGTTGGTCGGCGCGCTGTTGCGGGCGCACCACGAGGTCTTGATCGTCGAGCCACGGCCGCGCGGCGAGCCGCACGCGAGCGACGCGGCCGGCCCGCCGCGCGCGAGCGCGCTGCGCGAGCTCGCCGAGCTCGCCTACAACGTCCCCGAGCGCTGGCAGCTGCTACGCGCCGTGCGCCGCTTCCGTCCCGACGCGATCTACTCGCGCCACGCGCTCTTCGCGACGAGCGCACTCGCGGTCGCCCGCGCGCTCACGCTGCCGCTGATGATCGAGGTCAACGCGCCGCTCGCGCTCGAACGGTCGCGCCACGGCGGGCTCCGCTTCGCCCGCCATGCGCGTCGCCTCGAGACGCGCACGCTGAACGGCGCCGATCGCGTCGTCGTCGTCACTCGCGCCATGGGGGAGCTGTTGGTGGCGCAAGGGGTCGCGCGCGAGCGGATCGACGTCCACTGGAACGGGCTCGAGCCCGACGCGCTCACGCGGCCGCTCGACGGTGCGGGAGTGCGCGCGCGGCTCGGCCTCGCTGACCGGATCGTGCTCGGGTTCGTCGGGTTCGTGCGCGATTGGAACCGGCTCGATCGCACCTTCCCGTTCCTCCAGCAAGAGCGGCGGGCGCTGCTCGTCGTGGTCGGCGAGGGACCCGATCGGCCGCGTCTCGAGCGCGAGGCGGAGCGGCTCGGCGTCGCGGCGCAGGTCCGCTTCGTCGGGACGCTGGCGCGCGCGCAGGTGCTCGACGCCGTGGCGGCGTTCGACGTGGCGCTGCTTCCGGAGGTGACCGAGTACGCCTCGCCGCTGAAGCTCCTCGACTACTTCGCGGCGGCGCGCGCGGTCTTGGTGCCCGATCGGCCGAATCTGCGCGAGGTGATCGTCGACGGCGAGAACGGCGTCCTCTTCGATCCGGCGGACGATGGCTCGTTCGCGGTGCGTCTTGCGGAGCTGGTCGCAGCGCCGGAGCGCAGGGCGCGGCTCGGTGCCGCCGGGCGCGCGACGATCGATCGTCTCGGGCTCACGTGGGATCGCAATGCGGAGCGCGTGGTCGCGGAGCTCACCGCTGCGGTGGCGCGCCGCGAAGGAGCCGCGCGGTGAGCGCGTCCTTGCTCACGCTGGTCATCGCCACGGTCGTAGCCGCGTACGCGCCGCTCGTTCCGTGGGTGGTCAGCCGCTGGCAGGCGCCCGACGGTTTTTTCTCGCACGGGCCGCTCGTGCCGTTGGCGGCGGCCTGGCTCGTGTGGCGGCGGCGCGCGGCTTTGCGCGCGGCGTTGCCCACGACGACGGATG
>CAYRQC010000517.1:0-12978 GCA_964426265.1 uncultured Phycisphaerales bacterium
CTCGACGAAGGTGAAGCCGAGCATCTTGCCGAGGCCACACGCCATGTCGCTGTAGCCGGAGAAGTCGAAGTAGAGCTGGAAGTAGAAACAGACCAGCCCGAACCACGCGGTGCCCGACCCGAGCGACGCGGCTTGCTCGAAGCAGATCTTCGCCGGCTCGAAGACGGTGTTGGCGAGCAGCACCTTCTTGGTGAACCCGCACATGAAGGTGAAGGCACCTTCGGCGAAGAGCTCCCCTTTTTGCGGCCGCGACACCAGCTGGACGGCGATGTCCTGGTAGCGGACGATCGGCCCCGCGACCAGCTGCGGGAAGAGCGCGACGAAGCAGATGAAGTCGACGAAGCGCTTCGCCTTCCGCGCGTTGCCGCGATAGAGGTCGATCGCGTACGACATCGTCTGGAAGGTGTAGAAGCTGATGCCGATCGGCAGCACGACGTCGAGCATCGGGAAGGGCGTCTTGCCGAGCGCGGCGAGCAGCCGGTTCACGTTCTCCTCGGCGAACATGAAGTACTTGAAGAAGCCGAGCAGGGTGAGGTTCGACGTGATGGAGAAGAGCAGCCCGAATCGGCGTTGTCGCTGGGAGGCGCCGGGAGCCGCGATCACCACCCCCGAGTACCAGTCGACCAGGCTCGAGACGAGCATCAAGCTGACGAACCAGGGGTTCCACCAGCCGTAGAAGACGTAGCTGACCAGTGCGAGGAAGAGGTTGCGCCACTTGACCGGCAGCAGATAGTTGCCGATCAGCGTCAGCGGCAGGAAGTAGAAGAGGAAGATCTGGGTCGAGAAGACCATCGGCTGCCTGCTGGCGGGCGAAAGCGCGGCATCGTAAGCACGCGGAACGGAAGAACGACAGGACGGCTCGGCCGGAGCGACCGGCAGGAGAGATCGGCAGGAGTGAGGCGCGAGCGAAAGCGGAGCATGAGACGCGTGGTGACGATCGCAGGTTCGCTGCTCGGGATGGCCGGGTTCGCGGCGACGTCGCCGCAAGGAACGCCGGCCCCGCCTGCCGATGCCGCCGCCCTGCGCGCCGCGCGCGTCGCGAAGGACCGGGCCGCTCTCGAGGCGGAGAGCGCCGCGATCGACGCCTTCGGCCACCAGGCAGAGTTCCAGGCGGCGCTCGAACGGATCCACGAGCAGCTTCCGGGCGGCAAGTGGTGGCCGGTCGCCGATGGTGCCATCTCGATGGTGACCGTCGAGAACTGGCTCACCTGGAACCGCCCTGCGGCGGGTCGCACGCTGCCGGTGGCACTCGATCTCGAGCTGGACCACCACCCGTTCGCGGCGATCACGGACCTCTCGCGCCAGCTCCACGACCACGGGATCGAGTTCCTCTTCGTCTGCTTCCCGACGCGCGTGCAGATCGACCCGGCGCTGGTCGTGCCCGGGCTCGCGACGCCGTTGGTCGCCGCCATCGCGGCACCGGATGCGGCACCACCGGTCGGGGGAGATGGCGCCCCGCCACCGTTCCACGGCATGGTCGCGGTCAACACGCGGTTTCTTCTCGAGCTCTCGAAGGCGGGAGTCGAGGTGTTGAACCTCGCGCCGCAGTTCGTCGCCGAGCGGGACGGCAGCGCCGACGATCCGCGGCGGCGGCTCCTCTATCACCGCTGGAACATGCACTGGTCGCCGCGTGGCGCCGAGCTGGCCGCCAAGGCGATCGCCGATCGGCTCGCCGCGATGCCGTGGTTCAAACCCGGCCCCTACAAGGAGGGGAGAGCGTTCCAGGTGAAGCGGCGCGATTTCCCCTTCCAGGCCGAGGGCAACGGGCAGATGCCCGGTGCGCCACCGGAGAAGATGGCCGCGAACGGCATCCAGCCGCTCGGCCCGCCGCTCCAGAAGGAGACCAAGCTGCACGGGCCGATCGTGCTGCTCGGCGACAGCTTCGCCCAGTTCCACACCGACTACTCGGCCGCCATCTTCGATCAGCTCTTCCGTTTCACCGGCTATCCGATCGACGTGATCGCGCCGTCCGGTGGCGCCGAGCTGGCGTGCCGTGAGGCACTGCGCCGTCGCGGCGACGGCCTCGCCGGCAAACAGGTCGTGATCTGGCTGATGCAGGAGGCGGCGCTGGTGGTCGCGCCCGACTTCCGGCCAGTCGAGCTCTTCGAGTGATGGGGCGGTGGCGTGCCGCGAGCGAGCTCTTCTTGGCTCTCGCGTCCGGCTGCTCGGAGCGCGACGACGGGGAGCGTGCAGTGCCGGCGGATCTTGCCGCGGCGCGCGCCGGGCGGCTCGAGCGGGAGAACGCGGCGCTCGCCGCAGAGAGCGCGGCCATTGACGCGTTCGGAGGCTGTGACGCCTTCGCGGCCGCGCTCGCGCCGATCGCGAACGATCCCAGCCCGAAGCGTTTCGTCCACCTCGGCGACGACTGGCTGCCGAAAGGGAGCGCGAAGGGATGGCTCGCCTGGAACCGTCCAGCGGCCGGTCGCGAGCCGCCGGTCGCGATCGATTTCGAGCTGCCTGACCATCCCTTCGCCGTGCTCGTCGACCTCGCGGCGCAGCTCGCTGCACACGGGATCGAGTTCCTATTCGTGCCGGTGCCGACGCGGCTGCAGCTCTATCCAGAGCTGGTCAGTCCAGAGCTCGCGACGCATCCCCCCGACGCACCGCCGTTGCGCGGGATGGTGGGCGCAACGACACAGTTCCTGCGGAAGCTGGCGCTGCAACAGGTCGAGAGCGTGGACCTCACTCCCGAGTTCATCGCGAAGCGCTTCGATGGCGACGAGCGCGCCCGCTTGCTCTACCTGCGCGGCAACACCCACTGGACACCGCGCGGCGCCGAGCTCGCCGCCGAGCGGGTCGCGCGCCGCATCGCCGAGCAGCCGTGGTTCATCCGCGGCAACCTGCTTGCCGGTCGCGATTTCGACGTCGCGCGCCGCCTCACCGCTTGCCGCGGCGAGGGCAACGGCCAGGCTGAAGGCGCTCCGCCGGAGAGTGTTGCCGTCAACGCCGTCGAGTGGCGGACCGCACCGATCACCGCCGAGATCGCGCGCGCCAGTCCGATCGTGCTGCTCGGCGACAGCTTCTGCGCGATGCACAAGGAGCTGAAGGGCTCGTTCGTCGATCAGCTCGTCCGCTTCACTGGTTGGCCGATCGACGTGATCGCCCCGGCGGGCGGCGGCGAGCTGGCGTGTCGCGAAGCGCTCGCGCGGCGCGGTGACCGGCTCGCCGGCAAGCGCGTCGTGATCTGGTTGCTCCAGGAGCCGTTGCTCCCACCGTCGGGTCTCTGGAAGAAGGTGGCCCTCTTCGACGGCGGGTGAGTGTCGACGCACCCTTCACGCGGGCGTCAATGGTGGAACGTACGTGGTGGCGACTGCGGCTGCTCGCTGCTGCTGCGCACGCCCGAGCCAGACGCTGAGCAACAGACCGAGGAGCATCACCGGCGCCGCGATCCAAACACACACTTTCGGTGACAGGCCGAGTGCCTTTTCACCATGCAGCCCGGCGAACGACCAGATCGCCACCTGGTCGAAGAAGCGGTAGAGACCGGTGTCGATCAGGCTCTTGCTCTGGTACTTCTCGGCACGGGTCACCACCGTGAAAAGCGTCTCCCGCGCCGGCTTGGAGAAGCCGAACTCGATCGATTTGAGCAGCACGGAGAAGCAGACGATCGCGAGGAGATCGGCCGTCGGGTGGGTGAGATGGAGCCCGACCTTCTCCCACCAGCGCGTTCCGCCGAGCGGCGCCCCGCCGAGATCGAGCGCGAACCCGAGCAGCACGAAGCCGACGGTCGCGCCCACCATCTGCATCGCGAGCGTGCGGCCGGTCCCGAACCGCTTGAGGAAGCGCGCCGCCACCAGCGCCTGGAGCAGGAACGCGATCAGCTGGGTTGCCATGTCGATCCAGCCGGAAGCCGCGGTTTGCTCGTCGCGGTTGGCGATCCGGCTGCCGACCAGCTCGGTGCGCAGGTAGTAGGCGAAGGTCGAGGCGACGATCGAGACGAAGAGGTAGCCGGCGATCGCCAGCAGGTAGCGCGATCGAACGAGCCCGGCGAGCCCGGCGATCCAATCACGCAAGCTTGGTCGCGCTGCGATGCCGGTGCCGACGCCGCCCGCTGGCGTGCCGAATCGTCGCGCGAGCAGCAGCGCGGCCTGCGTCGCGATCTCGAGCAACGCCGCGGAGACGAGCAGCAGCCCGGTCGTCTTCAAGTAGGGGGCGTATTGGCTGGTGACCCAGGCGCCGAGGATAGCGCCGATCGTGCCACCGACGGCAATGCGGGCGAACAGCCGGCGACTCTGTGCTGTGGAGAAGCCGTCGGCCATGAAGCTCCAGAAGACTGAAAGCAACAGCAAGTTGAAGACACTGATCCAGACATAGAGCGCACACGGCGCCCAGAACGATGGTGAGGTCGTCGATTCGCCCGGCGCGAGCTTGAACCAGAGATAGAACCCGACCAGCGTTGCCATCACCGTGCGATTGATCCACGGGATGAAGCGGCGCCGCGGCATCGCTGCAACCAGCCGCCAGTAGGGTGGCAGGATCAACAGGATGCTGACGAGCGTCCCGAGCCAGAGCCATGGCAGGTTGCTCGCGCCGATCTGCGCGCCCATCGCATCGCGCAGCGGCTTCACCACGAAGTAGGCGGCCATCAAGAAGAAGTTGTAGGCCGCGGCAATCGCGACGAGCTGCCACGTCGCGGTCACGGCGGGTGTTGTCATCGGCGTCGCGGACGCGGCCGGTGGAGAAGCGCCGGTCACTTGCCGTTGGCGCCGGTCGCCGCCTTCACGTGCCATGCGGTGAGTGCGGCGCTCTCCCGCTCCCGCGTCAAGCCGCCGGTCAGCGCCCGCCCCTTCTGCGTGGTCTTGAACCAGGCGAGCGTGTCGCGCGCGGTCACGATCGGCGAGCGGAACGTCAGCCCGGCGTCGATCGCCCGCTTCACGCTCACCGAGGTCAGCCCGCCACCCGGCTGGCGCGGCGAGATCCAGACCGGTACGTCGCTCCACCCCTGGATTCTCTGCTCGTCGAGGAAATCGTCCGGAACGAAGGTGAAGCGCGCGTCGCTCCCGCTCGCCTCGCGGCACGCTTCGAGCATCTTCACGATCGGCATGCCGCCTTGTGGTCCGGTTCCGTTCATCACGCCGACCGTCGTCGTCTCCAGGCAGTGGACGATGAACTGCGCGAGGTCGCGGACGTCGATGAACTGCACTGGATCATCGGGCGTGCCGGGCGCGAGCACCTCGCCGCCAGCCGCGATGCGCAGCGGCCAATAGGTGTAGCGGTCGCTGTCGTCGTCGGGGCCGACGATCAGCCCGGGACGGATCACGGTGACCTGGCCCGGCATCACCTTCTCGGCTGCCTGCTCGCACAGCACCTTGAGGGCGCCGTAGTTGCCGCCGGTGAGCGAGCTCTTTTCGGGATCGGCGTTCGGCGGCAGCGTGAGCACCGGCGCCGACTCGTCCTGGTTCGGCTCGGAGAGTGGCTGGTAAACCGAGATCGTCGAGACGAAGAGGTAGTGATCGCAGTGGTCGGCGAGCAGCTCGACCGCCTCACGCACGTACTTCGGATAGCTCGGCCAGACATCGACGACCGCGTCCCACTCCCGCCCTTCGAGGGCTTTCAAGTCGCCGGCCTTGCGGTCACCGATCAGCTTCTCGATCGCGAGGTCGGCGAAGGCGCCCGGGTCGGTCTTGCCGCGGTTGAAGATCGTCACGGCGTGGCCCTGTGCGACCGCGCGCCGCACGATGCATGGACCGACGAAGCCGGTGCCGCCGAGGATCAGCACCTTGAGCTTGCGCGGCGCCGCCGCGACCTTGGTCGTCTCACAGCTTTGGAGCAGCGGCAGGCTTAGCGTGGCCAGCGCTGCCGCACCGATGGTGGACTGCTTCAGGAACTCGCGACGCGTCGGGATCATCGGGACGGTTGGCACCAGTGGCTCCAGGTCGGCGGCGGGCGCGGCTGAGTCGCCTACTACGGCGCGCCGCGCGAGGAGTTTCGCAAAAGAGGCGCGCTCGCCAGAATGGCCGCCCTTCTCATCTCCTCTTCCAGAACGAGACGCCCCGCTTCATGGACACTGAAATCGTCGCGCTGCGCGCCCTCGAGATCCTCGACTCACGCGGCAACCCGACCGTCAAGGCGTACGTCGAGCTGGCCAACGGTGCGGTCGGCTCCGCCGCGGTGCCGTCCGGCGCGTCGACCGGCACGCACGAAGCGGTCGAGCTGCGTGACGGCGATCCCAAGCGCTACCTCGGCAAGGGTGTGCAGAAGGCGGTGGCCAACGTGGTCGAGCGGATCGCTCCCGAGCTGGTGGGGCGCGACGCGCTCGATCAGGCGGGCTGCGACCGGGCGCTGCTCGAGCTCGACGGCACGCCGCAGAAGGGGGAGCTCGGCGCCAACGCGATCCTCGCCGCATCGCTCGCGGTCGCGCGCGCGGCGGCGCAGGGGATCGGCCTGCCGCTCTACCGCTATCTCGGCGGTGCCGGCGCGCGCCTGCTGCCGATGCCGATGATGAACCTGGTGAACGGCGGCGCGCACGCCGACAACCGCCTCGACTTCCAGGAGTTCATGGTCTACCCGATCGGCTTCACCTCGTTCCGCGAGGCGTTGCGTGCCGGTGCCGAGATCTTCCACTGCTTGAAGAAGGTGCTGACGAGCAAGCACCTCAACACCGCGGTCGGCGACGAAGGCGGCTTCGCACCCGATCTGCCGAGCAACGAGGAAGCACTGAAGCTCCTGATGCAGGCGGTCGAGAAGGCGGGCTACCAACCGGGAAAGCAGATTGCCTTCGCGCTCGACGTCGCCGCCAACGAGCTGCTGGAGAACGGCAAGTACGCGCTCGAAGGCGAGGGGAAGTCGGGGTTGAGCTCGGGCGCGCTGATCGACCTCTACGAGCAGTGGCTCGACCGCTACCCGATCGTCTCGATCGAGGACGGGCTCGCCGAGGACGATTGGGACGGTTGGGAGCAGATGACGAAGCGGCTCGGCGCGAAGTGCCAGCTGGTCGGCGACGATCTCTTCGTCACCAACCCCACGCGGCTCGCGAAGGGGATCGCGGGCGGGCAGGCCAACGCGATCTTGGTCAAGATCAACCAGATCGGCAGCCTCACCGAGACGTTCGACGCCGTGAACCTGGCACGCCGCCACCACTACGGCACGGTCATCTCGCACCGCTCGGGCGAGACCGAGGACACGACGATCGCCGATCTCGCCGTCGCCACCCATGCGGGTCAGATCAAGACCGGGAGCCTCAGCCGGACCGAACGGGTCGCCAAGTACAATCGCCTCCTCGAGATCGAGGACGAGCTCGGCGGCGCGGCGCAATATGGGATTCCGTTGCGGCGCAGCTGAGCTGGGGAGCGGCGAACCGAAGCATGGCGCGATCGCGGCAGCTCTTTCGCGACTTCGGGCTCACGCTGGTGCTGCTGCTGGTGGCGGCGCTCGTCTTCTGGCGCACGACGCTGCCGGCGCTGAGAAAAGGTGCGCGGCTCGACGACGAGCAGCAGCGGATGTTCGCGGAGCAGGAGCAGCTGCGCGAGAAGCTCGAACGGATGAAGGCGGCCGAGCTTGCCGGTGACGACCCCGAGCACATTGAACGGCTCCAACGCGACCACTACGGCGCCGCCGGCTTGCCGGGCAACGAGGTCCTGATCGAGCCCGACGCGGGCGAGGCCGCCACTGCCGCCACGTCCTCTCCCAACGCTGGCGATCGGTGAGAGCTTGATGCGTGTCGTGCTCGTCACGGCGTTGTGGGTGGCGCTTGGCTCTGCGCCACCGGCGACGGCGCAGATCGCGCTGCCCGAGTCGACCGACTTCCACAACACCACCGATGTCGGCGACGAGCCGGAGGTGGCGCGCCTCGCCTTCTATCGCGCCGAGGAGCACCTCACCGCCGGACGCGCCAAGGAGGCCGGTCAGGAGATCGCCAAGCTGCTGCGCGGCCCGACGCGCGGGCGAGTTCGCTTCGGCGAGCGGCTGGTCGTTCCACTCGAGACGGCGGCGCTGCTCTTCCTGCTGAAGCTGCCGCCGGAGGTGCGGACCGAGCTGGCGCGCGAGGAGGCCGAGCTGACCGGCGCGCCGCCGCGCAGCGACGATCCCGGCGCGCTGCGGCAGTTCGCGGCGCGCCATCCGCTGCTGGTGGAAGGCGAGCGGGCATGGCTCGACGCGGGTGTGCGTGAGCTCCTCCGCGGCGAGTTCGCACTGGCGGCGAGCGACCTCGAGCGGATCGTCCACTGGCCGCTCGCGTCGCCGGGTGCGAGCCGTCCACTCGCTGCCGCGCGCTTGCTTGAAGCGGCGGCGCGACTGCGGTGCGGGACGGTCGAGGGGAAGCTCGCCCACTGGCCCGCCGATCCGGCGATTCGCGCGGCCATCACCCGTGCCGAGGAGGCCGAGCAGCCGCCCGTCGATCTGCCCGATGACGGTGTTCGCTCGCTGCACGTCTACCGCTCGGCCGCGCAGGACGCGATGGCGTGGGGAATGCCGCTGCTGGGTGGCGGGGGGCCACGCGACCCCAAAGACGCTCTCCATCGCAGCCGGTTCTTGCTCGTGCAGGAGCAGGACGCGTCCGATGAGCCCGAGCTCAAGGAGCTTCCGCTGCGCGCGCCGGTCGTCGCGGGCGATCGGCTGATCACGCTCGAACCGTTGAGCGGCGATGCCGACTCGCCGGTCGCGATCCATGTACGCAGCCTCACGACCGGCCAGGAGCTCTTCGAGCCGATCCGCTCCGACTTCGATCTCCACCTTGATCCGGACGAGAGCCACGTCGCCCTCGATCGCACCGCGCTCGCGCTCGACGGCGAGAGCCTCTACGTCACGCTGGAGCTGCGCGATTCACGGCAGCCGGAGCAAACGAGCCACACCGCGCTCTTCAAGCTCGATCTCGCGCGCGAAGGGTTCATCGAGTTCCGCGTGACCAGCGACGACCTCGCTTCCGATCCGGAGCTTGCCGGCTACGTGTTGGTCGGGCCGGCGGTGGTGAGTGCCGGGCGCGTGCTGGTCGCCGCGTCTCGTCTGCGCGTCAAGGAGACGGAGTGTGCGCTGCTCGCGTTCGATGCGCGGACCGGCGCGCCGGGCGGGGCGATCTTCCTGGCGCGCGCCGCCGCGATCCCGCGCATCGGCGAGCGGTTCGTCGCCGATGAAGTGCGGCGCGTCAATCCCTCACCGGTGGTGGTGCGCGACGGCACCGCCTTCGTCGTCACCAACCTCGGTGTGATCGCCGCCGTGCGCGCCAGCGATCTCGAGCTTTCGTGGCTCTTCCGCTACCACCGCGTCACGACGCCCGACCCCGAGCTCTATGAGCGCGCGGTCCTCTTCGACCTCGGGCCGTGGGTCGGCCGGCCGCCGATCGTGCTCGCCGATCGCGTCCTCGCGAGCCCCGCCGACTCCGACTACCTCTACTCGCTCGCCCGCTGGCCGAGCGTGGACGGCTGGCTGTTGCTGAACGAGCCGATCGAGAAGCAGTGGCGCGTCTGCCTTCTCGGTGCCGACGCGTCGCGTTGCTGGTTCCTGAAGCGCACCGGCTCGACCAGCAGCGACGCCCGCTACTCGATCGAGGCGACCGACCACGACGGCGTGCCGCTCTGGACGACGCCCGACCTGCTCTTCCGGCGGATCACCGGCGTCGTGGCGCAGACGCCGCACTGGCTCTTCGTGCCGACCGATCGCTGCATCTATCGCGTCGACCTGCGCCGCGAAGGCTCGATCGACCGGACGATCGCGCCGCCCAAGGAGGTCGGCATCCCCTATCCCGAGTTCGGCACCTTCGGCGATCTCGCGGTGGTCGGCGACGTCCTCGTCTCGACCGCCCAGCAGTTCACGATCGTGATGGGGGCGGCGGGCAACGGGCGGTGACGGCCGTGAGCATCAGTGCGAAAGGGCTCGCCTGAGTCGGGTAGCGCGCGGCGCCGCGTGACATGGGGGAGCTTGCGTCTCCTGTTCTCCGCACGAGTCGCGCGTCATCATGGATGACCGATCCAGGGCAATCCGGCTCATTCGCGAGCGCGTTGAGTGCAAGAGGACGTGACGATCGTGTTCGACGGCAAAGATGAAATCCGTGATCAGTTGCAGGCTGGCGAGGACGGGCGCGCCGAGTTCAAGGAGATCCGGCTCGGTGATCGATCGGTCATCAGCCCGAACCCCGAGGAGACCGCCGGGGAGCTCGTCGCTTTCGCCAATGCCGAAGGAGGTGTTCTCTTCCTCGGCGTTGCCAACGACGGCATGCCGCAAGGAATCCCCGGCGATCGTGCTGGCCATGTCGAAGAGTGGATCGTCAACGTTGCCACGAACAACTGCGAGCCGCCGATCCGCCCGCTCATCCGCAAGGAGCTCGTCGCGCGTCCGGATGGCGCGTCGGCGCTGATCCTGCTGGTCGAGGTGCGACCGAGCCTCTACGTCCACCGGACGTCGGGTGGCCGGTACTACTCGCGGGTCGGCTCGACGAAGCGCGACCTGCAACCGTCCGAACTGGCTCGCCTGATGCAGCAACGCGGTCGAGCGTTCGTCTTCGACGAGCAGGTCCTGCCGACCGCGACGCGGGATCTCCTGGACCAGGCAAAGCTCGAGCGGTTCTTCGGCGTTCCGGGGATCGGCTGGCCCGATCTGCTCCGCAACACCGGAGTGACCGCGAACGACGAGCAGGGAATCGATCGGCCGACCGTGGCCGGCTTGCTCGCGTTCGGTCGCGATCCGCAGAAGCAACTGCCGTCAGCGTTCATCCAGGCGGCCGTCTACCGCCGTCGGCAGCTCGACTCCGACGACCTCGTGCACTCCGAGGCGATCGCGGGGACGGTCGACTCCCAGATCGATGGGGCGACCGCCTTTGTCGATCGACTCATGCTGCGTCCGGCACGCAAGCCCGCGGGGCGCGAGGACTTTCCGCAGTACGACATCGGGGCCGCGCACGAAGCCATCGTGAACGCGATCGCCCATCGCGACTACTCGATCAGCGGCGCCAAGCTCCGGCTCTTCCTCTTCGCCGACCGGCTCGAGCTCTACAGCCCGGGGAGCCTGCCGAACACGCTGACGCTCGCGACGATGCCGTACCGAGTGTTCACCAGGAACCAGCTCCTGGTCCGCTTCCTGTCGAAGATGACGAGCGCCAGGACCGGTCACGCATTTCTCGAGTCTCGCGGCGAAGGCGTCCGCCGCATCCTCGAGAGCAGCGAGCGCCACTCGGGGCGTCGACCGGAGTACCAGCTCTTCGGCGATGAGCTGCGACTGACGATCTTCGCGAAGCCCTCGCCGCACGCGGGTGCGGGATGACCGGCAGCTTGGACGCTGACCAGGCTTCGTCTGGCAAGCGGATGCCGGCACCCTGAAGACGGAGGTTGGAGCGCCGGCTCAGCCCGCCGCGAGCGCCCGCTTCCGCGACCGCAGCGTCAGCCACCCGACGAGCATCCCGCTGCCAAGCGTCCAGACGAAGATCCAAAAGACCAGCTGGGCGAAGGAGGCCGCGCCGATCTTGCCGATGAACGTCGTGGGGCCGTTCTCCGGGTTCGGGCCGAACTTGTTGAAGTGGGTGTCCCAGCCCTTCCTCTCGGCAAGCACCGTGACCAGCACCACCGGGATCCGCGCGGCGAAGCCGTACGCGATCAGCGTCTTCGCCAGCAGCGTCTTCGGTCGCTCGGTGCGGCCATGGATCTGCCGCGCGAACCACCAGCCGAGGAGCGGCGGCAGCCACGAGATTCCGAGCAGAGCTGCATTGCCGCCGCCGTCGCGACCGGCGAGCCAGCTTGGCAGCTTGGCGAGCTCGGCACCGAGCCTAAGCAGCGTGATCACCAACGTCAGGATCGCAGGACCGAGGATCATCTGGCGGATCGTCGGACAGGTTGAGGTCGAGGGCGAGGTCGCGGTCTGGTTCATGGTTTTTCCTGTCGGTTGCCGGTGTCGCGCCGAGACCCTAACCCAAGCCGCGCGGTGTCGCGCCGAACTTCTCCTGCCGATCCGCCGTTGCCGGTCGTAAGGAGAGCGCTGCCGAAACAAAATCGCCCTTGGGTCGGCGTACGGCCGATGCATAGTGGTGCGACTTTGCTTCCCCCGGAGAATCCGATGGAGACCGCCTCCGATCCCGCGCCCTCCGATCCAGCACGGCTGGAGAAGCTCGGCGCGGCGTATCGCCGGATCAAGGACGAGCTCTCGAAGGTCATCGTCGGCCAGGACGACGTGAAGGAGCAGTTGCTGATTGCGCTGTTTGCGCGCGGCCACTGCATCGTCACCGGCGTGCCGGGGCTGGCGAAGACGCTGCTGATCTCGAGCCTCTCGAAGACGCTCGGACTCGCCTTCAATCGCATCCAGTTCACGCCCGACATGATGCCCTCGGACATCACCGGCACCGAAGTCCTCCAGCAGAACATTTCGACCGGCCAGCGCGACCTCGTTTTCATTCGCGGGCCGATCTTTGCGAACGTGATCCTCGCCGACGAGATCAACCGCACGCCGCCCAAGACCCAGGCCGCCCTCCTCGAGGCCATGCAGGAGCACTCGGTCACCGTCGGCGGCAAGACCTACACGCTCGAGGAGCCCTTCTTCGTCCTCGCCACCCAGAACCCCATCGAGCAGGAAGGCACCTACCCGCTCCCGGAAGCCCAGAAGGACCGCTTCATGTTCCTCGTCAAAGTCGACTACCCCAAGCGCGACGAGGAGCGCGAGATCGTCGAGCGCACCACGGGCTCCTCCAGCTCGAAGATGGAGGCCGTCATCAGCGGCCCCGACATCCAGCAGGCCCAGGACACCGTCCGCCGCGTGCTCGTGCCGCCCCATGTGCTCGACTTCGTGCTCGACGTCGTCCGCAAGACGCGCCCCAAGGACGCGGGGGTGCCGGCCTTCGTGAAGGAGCTCGTCGAGTGGGGCGCCGGCCCGCGCGCCTGCCAGCAGTGGATCCTCGGCGGCAAGGTCCGCGCGGTCCTCAAGGGCCGCACGCACGTGACGCTGGACGACGTCGAGGCCCTCGCCCTCCCCGTCCTGCGCCACCGCATCGTGCCCACGTTCCACGCCGAGGCGGAGGGCGTCACGGTGGACGAGATCATCAAGAAGATCCTGGACTCGACGCCG
>CAYRQC010000518.1:0-3524 GCA_964426265.1 uncultured Phycisphaerales bacterium
GACGACGGCAGTGACGATGGCAAACCGGACGGGAGCGGCGGCAGTGCGGCACCCAAGAAGGGCGGCGGGCGCCGCTGAGCGACGACACGCCAATCCGTGCGACACTGACCCGTGGGTCGCCGACTAGCTCGATTTGCCAACGCTGACACTGCCGGCGAAGAGGTCACTCGAGTCATCCGTGGCCATCACCGCGTGCAGCGGCGGTCGCGGCCCGTGGCGTCCGATCGCCAGCGGAATCGCTCCGCCGAGCTCCTCGAGCTGCCAACGCAGCTCGGGGTCCGCCGTCGTGCGCGCCGTTGCAGTCACAGCGTTCATCAACCCGAAGGCCGAACGATCGCCACTACGCGCGAGCTCGGCACCGATCGCCGCCAGGATCGCGGTGCGTTGGCTGTTCGTCGCGATGCGCACCATCGAGAAGAGGTACAGGAAGGAGTCAATCGTCGATCCCAGCGTGCCTTGCATCTCACGAGTCGAGCGGGCGAAGACCGCTGGTTGACTGCACGCGCGGATTGCCGAACGCACCAGGTCGGCCGCGTCGACTGGGGCGTATGACGAGAGCCCGGCGAGCTGGCGCGACTCGATCGCGTGGGCGCGGATCTCGCCGTTCTTGCAGACCTGGCGGAAGAGGTAGGGATGGACCATGAGCTCGTCCACCGTGCCGCGCACCGCGACACCGCCCTGCACTCCATCGCCCGGCGTCACTTCGCGAACGTCCGGCAGGACCGATCGCGCATACCAATGGGACGCATGGACCACGGAGTCGACGATCGTGCCACCCGCGGCCGTCGTCTCCTCGGCGAAGAATGCCTGGAGGTCGTTGATCGAAAGCGTGGCATGGTCCATGGTCGGCTCCTCGGTTGCGAAACTGCGTTCGGGAACGGACGACCGGTGATCATCGCAGGTCTGTCAAGAGGCGGCGCGCCAACCGCGCGTCAGCCGAGCGCCAATTCAGCGACGCAAGCAGCGCTCGACCGCCTTCACGACGGCGGCCGGAGTGGGCTGGTCGAGGTGATCCAACGTGCCGCCCGTTGCCGGGTCGATCAGGAAAACCTGTGGCATCTCGCCGTTGGCACCGAGCTTCTTGATGACGAGCTCGTCCTCGCGTACGAGCTGGTCGAACGCGCTGGCGTGGTCGGCGAGGAGGGTCAGCTCGGCGGAAAGATCGAGGGCGGCCTTCACCCCTTCCAACGTGAGCGCGGCCTGGTCGCGCATGCGCTCGATGGCGGCGGCCATGGCCGCTGGCCCCTTCTTGGTCGGGTCCTTCGTCGCGGAGATGATCGTGCTGCGCACGTCGAAGATGGTCGTCATCACCTCGCTGTAGCGGCCACGCGCGGCAGCGGCGAACGCAAGCTTGGCGAGCTCCACGCTCGCCTTCTCCTTGCGCGGATAGAGATGGCGGACGACCAGCTCGACGCCCTGGGCGGCGAACGGCTTCAAGTCGCTCTGCAGCGGTGCGAAGGTCTCCTTGCAGTGGCCGCAGCTGAAGCTCACGACCAGCTCGACCCGCAGGCTCGGCTTGGTGGCGGAGATGCGGCGACCCAGGTCCGCGGCAGCTGCAAGGCGCGCCGCCTCGGGGGTGGCGGGAGCGGCCGTTCGGGCACCTTGTCGGCCGGGCGCTGGCGACTCTGGCGTCGGGGCCACGGGTGTGGCCGATGGCGGTGGCACGGTCTCGCGGGCCGCGGTCGGTGCGGCAGGGGTGACGTCGGGCTTCGGATCCGCCACGATCGCCGTGCTGCCGTCCGCGCGCGCAAGGTCCCACGCGTAGAGCTGACGGAGGAGCAGTGGGCTCGCCACCAGCAGACAGAGGCGGAGCACGAGCGGCGCACGACCACGCGTGAGCCCACAGAGGCTCGCCAGCGCGAGCGTGTGGATCGCCAGACAGTGGCCACAGGCGAGGTGCAGCTCGACGCTGAGCCACAGGTAGAAGAGTCGTGTCCCGATGAGGCAGCAGGCCCACAGCTCCGCGATCGTCGCAACGCCGCCGCGCAGCCCGTTCCCGCCACTCAACAGCAGCAGTGCCGCGACCCCGTCGGTCACCGCAGCGAGCCAGACCACCGGCACGCCATACAGTGTCTGGTAGTCGACCGCCCCGCTGCAGCCGATGCCACACGGCCAGAGATCGGGCACTGCCCCGATCAGCGACAGCAGTGCCGCGAGTGCGAAGCAACCGGCCGCCACACCGCGACCGGGTCGTGGTTCACTCTGCCCGAGCTTCAGCGCGACGAGCAGGGTGACTGCGGCCGCGGCCATCCCGAATCCGACGGGTGCAAAACGAAAGAGCGCCGCGGTCAAGAGACCGAGAAGGAGGATCGCTGCGCCACGCCATGCACGACTCATGCGTGCGCTCCACCGTGCAGTTCAGCGCGACGGCCGCCCGTGCGGACGGGGACCGCGGCCGCCTTGCTTTGCTGGATGCGCGGAGCCACTCCGGCCGCGAAAGCTGCGCCGCGACCGATTTCCTTGCGATCCGCCATACGACGGGCCGCCGTGTGCGGAGCCGCCGTGCGCGGGGCCGCTGTGTGACTGGCCGTGTCCATGTGCCGGCGCTGACCCATGACCGTGTCCATGTCCGTACCCACGCGTCGAGTGCGCCCCCGAGCCGGCCGCAAGAGGCGGCCGCTCGACGCGCACGATCCGATCACCGCGATCGTAGTCGCGCGGCGGCGGCCTGCGTTCCGCCGGCTCCGCGTCCTTGCCGAACGCACCCGCCGTGCGGCGGACCTCGCCACCATCGGCAATCGGGATGGTCCGCTTGATCAGCTTCTGGATATCGCGCAGGAACGGGCGCTCCTCCACGTCGCAGAGCGAGATCGCGATGCCGCTCGCACCGGCGCGTGCCGTGCGACCGATGCGGTGGATGTACGTTTCGGGGACGTTGGGCAGCTCGTAGTTGATGACGTGCGTGATGCCATCGACGTCGATGCCGCGCGCCGCGATGTCGGTCGCGACCAGCACGTGCAGATGGCCGGCGCGGAAGCCGTAGAGCGTCTTCTCGCGCGCCCCTTGCGACTTGTTGCCGTGGATCGCCTCGGCGGCGATGCGGTCCTGGTGGAGACGACGCGCCACGCGATCGGCGCCGTGCTTCGTCCGGGTGAAGACCAGGGCGCGCTCGACCGCCGGGTCGCGCAGCAACTGCGTGAGCAGGTCGGGCTTCTGGATACGCGGCACGAAGTAGACCCGCTGCTGGATCGCCTCGACCGCCGGCGTCTCGGGCGTGACGAATATCTTGATCGGATCGCGCAGGATGCCGCGCGCCAGCTCCGCGATCGGCGGTGGCATGGTCGCGGAGAAGAGCAGTGTCTGCCGCTGCGCCGGCGTCGCCGAGAGGATCCGGCGGACGTCGGGGATGAACCCGAGATCGAGCATGTGGTCGGCTTCGTCGAGCACCATCACTTCGACGCGATTGAGCCGCGCATGGCCCTGCCCCATGAGGTCGACGAGCCGTCCGGGGGTCGCCACCACGATGTCGACGCCGCGCACCAGCGCCCGCACTTGCGGTCCCTGGTTGACGCCGCCGTAGACGA
>CAYRQC010000519.1:0-9228 GCA_964426265.1 uncultured Phycisphaerales bacterium
AGCTGTCCGAGGTGCCGTTGGTGTCACCGGGGACCAGGTTGGTCGCGCTGGAATAGAACGCGACGTGGCGGCCGTCCGACGAGAGGCTCGGGCGGGAGGAGAGCTTGTCGCCTTCCCCACCGGCTGAGTTGACGCTGACCCGCTCCACGCTCCCGGTCTGCAGATCGCGCACGAAGATGTCGGCGCGGCCGTTTGTGTCACCGGGCACGAGGTTCGTGGCCTCGCTCGAGAAGGCGACGTAGCGGCCGTCCGCGGAGATGGTTGGGTAGTCGCTGCCGGAGTCTCCCTCTGCGCCGGCCGCGTCGACGCTGACCCGTGTGGTCGCGCCCGTCTCCCGATCGAAGAGGAAGACGTCGACGGTGTTGTTGGTGTCGTTCGGGACGAGGTTGCTGGCGAAGCTGTCGAAGACGACGTAGCGGGCGTCGGCGGAGATGGCCGACCACTTGCAATCGTCGTTTCCTTGCACACCGGCCGAGTCGACGCTGACGCGCTCCGTCGTCTCGGCGGCGGCGACGCGCGCGGCGAGCAGCAGGATCACACACACCGGCGAGTTTCGATGGCGGTTCATGACGGGCGCCTTGCAGGCTCAGCCGGCGCTCCACGGCGGAACCAAGCCGGACGTCGCTGCAACCGGGAATCTACGGCGGTTCCCAGTTTGCCGCGATGGGTCGCGTGCCGTGCGGCGGCGCGGCCCCCGCGGGTCGGTGGGTGGCGGCGACTCAGAATCCCGTGTCACCAGCGCGTTTGAGCGACGTCCAGGGCATGGAGGGAGGGCTCCACTCCGACCAAGCTCACCGATCCCGACGTCGCACTATTGCTCGAGTGCTACCGACAACAGCTACCGCGCTTCGAAGAGGCGGCACGCTGGGTCGAGCAGCAGTTGAGGGCCGTGCTCCAGCGTCACGCGGTGGTGGCGCTGACGTCGTCACGGGCGAAGGGCGTCGAGTCACTCGAGAGAAGGCTCCAGAAGACTCGCGGGGCGACGAGGTGGCAGCGAGACTTGCGAGATCTGCGAGAGGTGCCGTTCGATCAGATCGTTACCGATGCGGCAGGTTGTCGAGTCATGGTGTACCGGCGAGCCGACGTCGACCGGGCGTGTCACGCTCTCGAGGCCGCGTTCTTGCTTGCCCAGATTCCCGATGCGCAGCAGGTGCACGTCAAGGAATCGGGCTATCGCGCGGCCCATCTACTCGTCGTGATCGGTGCGTCGGCCGATCGCCCATCGCTGCGCGGAAGCGTCGTCGAGATCCAGATCGTGACGCTTGCCGCGCACGTGTTCAACGAGTTGGAGCACAGCGCCGTCTACAAGCAGGGAGACGTGCGATGTGCGTCGGTCGTGACCGGCGAAGTCACCGCATTGCTCCACGGAACCGAAGCGGTCGACCATCTGGCCCAAGATATCGCCTTCGCGGAAGCTCGATCCCGACGTGATCAGTGCCTTCCCCCGCGGAGTCCGATCGAGCTCGCCATGGCGTTCGAGTGCGTGCTCGGGCGCTCCGTCCGAGGGGAGCTTGCCGTCGTGTTTGACTTCGCGGTGATGGTCGGGTCGCCGCTCGTGCGTGACCCCGGGCTCGACTCGTCGATGCTGATCGAGTTGTTCACTCGGGGCCGTGCGCACCTCGCGCAGCAGGCCGACCCCGGTGTCGACGATGCAACCTGTATTCTCCTCGCGCTGATCGACGGCCACCGGGGCATGTTTCTCCGCTTCGCCGACTAGAGGAGCTTCCGGAGTCCGATGTTGACGCTCGTTCGATCCTTGGTTCGCCAGCGAGAGCAGACTCCATGGACTTCCTGATCCACATCGACGATCTCATCACCGGCCTGGACGAATGGAACGGCAGCTTCGAGGCGCTCGACGTCTTCGCCGACGACGTCTCCGAGTTTCACCGACCCCAGCCGCTCCAGGGGTTGGACGAGCTCGGCGGCAATCCACCGCGGTTCGCGGTGACGCGCAACGGCGGCACCTATCACCTGGTGTTGTTCGAGCGGGAAGGGCTCCTGCGGATCGAAAAGGCGAAGGCCGACTTCGCGAGGTCGGCGGCGCGGGTGGAGCCCGCCGGTGGCGCTGGCGCGGCGATCAGCGCGGCGATGAAGGCGGCCACCGAGAAGAAGGGCGCGGCAGCGCAGCTCAATCTGCGGCTCGGGTTGATGGTCGGGCCTCCAGTCGAAGGCGAAGGTGCGGCGGAGCGACGGCAGCTCTTCACGATGCGCTTCCATCCGCGGGAGCGACGCTGGGGCATCTACAACGAGAGCCTCATGGAGTGGATGTGGCGCGAGATGCTCGTCGGAACGTGAACCTTTGATGACCGCCGAGCCTTCCACCTGGTCGCGCCACCGCCGCTTTCTCTTCCGGTTCGGGTGCCTCTACTTCCTGATCTACAGCTTCCCGTTTCCGCTCAACGCGGTGCCGTGGGATCTCTTTCCAGAACGAGTGAGAGCGGCGGTCGGCAAGCAGCTCTTCGAGCGCTGGTCACACTGAGGGGAGGTCGCGGTCAAGTGGGTGGGCGACCACCTCTTCGGCGTCACGATCACGATCGGGCCGCTTGGGAGCAGTGACACGACCTGGAATGATGTCGATCTGCTCAAGCAAGTTTGCGTAGCACTGCTGCTCACGATGCTCTGGTCGCTGGTGAGCCGCAAAGCGAGCCATTCGTGCCGCTTCCGGCCGGCGGTGCTCCATGGCAAGGCGTGCACCGCCTTCGCCGACGAGCCGGCCTGCTGGCGGCGGCTGATCGCGAGCGATCCGCCGCGGCTGGCGCTCGACACGATCGGCGATTCCTGCGGGCGGCCCGCGCTCGACGTGCTGCGGATCACGGGCGCGATGGATGGCCGGCGGATCGATGCGGAGCTGCTCCTGCTGCTGAGCCGCGGCTTCCACTGGATCAACGAGTATCTGCTGAACCAGTAGCGTTGCGTTCGGGCTACTTCACCGCTCCCTGCGTGAGCAGCGCCGCCGTCGCCGCGTGCACGATCGAGCCACCGTGCGTCACCAGGCAGCCGGCGGTGATCTCGTCCGCGACGTCGATCTTCAGCGCCCCGTTCTTCACCAGGTGCTGCACGAAGTAGAGGACGTTCTTCGAGTACATGTCGCTGGCGTGGACCGGCACCAGGGCCGGGACGTTGCGGATGCCGACGATCGTGACGCCGTGGACGACGATGGTCTCGCCGGGCTGCGTGAGCTCGCAGTTGCCGCCTTGCTCGGCGGCGAGGTCGATGACCACCGAGCCCGGCCGCATGGCGCGGACCATCGCGGCCGGCAAGAGCTTGGGCGCGGGTCGGCCCGGGATGAGCGCGGTGCAGATCACCACGTCCGCCTCGGCGACCCGTTTGCGCAGCGCCTCTTGCTGCGCCTGCTTCCACTCGGCGGTCGCCTCCTTCGCGTAGCCGCCCTTGTCTTCGCCTTCCTGCTGTACGGCGACCTCGATGAACTTGGCGCCGAGGCTCTGGACCTGCTCCTTCACGGCCGGCCGGATGTCCGAGACCTCGACCACCGCGCCGAGGCGCCGCGCCGTCGCGATCGCCTGCAGGCCGGCGACACCCGCGCCGAGGATGACGACACGCGCCGGCGTGATCGTGCCGGCGGCGGTCATCAGCATCGGCATCAGCTTGCCGAGCCGCTCCGCGGCCATCACGACCGCCTTGTAGCCGGCAATGTTGCTTTGCGACGAGAGCGCGTCCATCCGCTGCGCGCGTGAGATCCGCGGGATCAGCTCCATCGCGAGCGTGGTGATGTTGCGCTCCGCGAGCTGCCGCACCAGATCGAGTCGCGCCTGCGGATAGAGGAAGGCGACGAGCGCCGCGCCGGACTTCGGCAGCTCGCTCGCACCGCGGGGTGGATGGAGCTTCAGCACGAGATCAGCGCCGGCGAGCGCGGCGTCGCCGTCGCTGGCGATCGTGGCACCGGCCGCCGTGTACGCCGCATCGAGGAACGAGGCGCGCTCGCCGGCACCGGCCTCGACCGTCAGCGCGAGCCCGCACGCGGCGAGCTTCTTGATGGTCTCGGGAGTTGCCGCGACGCGCGTCTCGCCGGGCTCGCTCTCCCGCGGAATGAAGGCTTGGAGCATGTTCTGGTTCGGTCCTGACGGAAAACGAGGCGCAGCAGATTCGGGATTCCGCAGCCTCTTGTCGAGCCTCCCATCGGCGCGATCGCGCCAGGAAATCCAGCCGTGCCTCGCCGCACGCAGCCGGTGGATCCGTGCCTGGCACGAATCACCCGGGTGATTGGTGCCTGGCCCAAACCCACCGGGTCCGTTGTGCCAGGCACCGATCACCCGGTGGGTTTGGGCCAGGCACCGTTGCGTCATCAGCGGCCGGCGGTGTCCGTTTTCTACTCGACCTCGTAGACCCGGTAGAGGTCGGTGCGCGGGTCGTTCGAGGAGCGCCAGAGCAAGCGGAAGCCGGGCACCTTCGCGGGATCGGGCGCCGCCAGGAACTGCGCCGCCGCGGTGCCCGGTGGCGGTGGCTCGCTGCCGTCGTCCTTGAAGCCGGCGAGGTAAAGCGAGCCGATCCCGAGGGTCTTGGTGTCGAGCGCGAAATGACGGCAGCCGTAGTGCTGGAGGAGTGCCGCGAACTCCGCCGGCGAGCCGCGGAAGAAGGCCACGAGGAACTCCTCGATGCGGCGCCGGCTCTCGCGCGACTCGTACTTCGGCTGCAACAGGATCGGATGGCGAGTGTGAGCGAGGATCGCGGTCGAGGTCACCATGTCGGCGGCGATCGGAACGCCGGCCGGCAGCTTGGACTCGAGGAACGCGAGCAGCCGTGGCAGCGCGTTCTGGCGCGGGTGGGCGATCCACGTGAGCGCGCCGTTCGGGCCATTGCGCGGGACCGAGTACCAGTCGATCCGATGGCGCACGACGAAGAGGGTCGTCATCGAGGCGGCGACGGCGAGCGTGACGCCGGCGAGGACCACCTGCGCCACGCGGCCGCGCAGTTTTCCGATCGTCAACGCGACGGCCACCGGCGCGACCAACGCGACGACCACCTCGGTTCGCGCAACCAGCCAGGCGGCGATCCATGCGACGACGCCGAATGCCGCGAGCAACGTGACGCGCTCGTCGCGATCGCGATCGCGATCAGGATCATCCGCGCGGCCACCAGTGCCAACCGGTCGCTCGCCTCGACCACTGCCGCGGAGCCAGTCGCGTGCCCCCACGCTTGCGAGCCACACCAACGCCGGTACCCCGACCGTGAGCCCGCCAACCATCCCGAGCAGCGTGTTGGTCTCGAACGGCCCTTGCCAGAGCAGCCGCGCCTCGAAGTCGAGGGCGCGCGGATCGGACGGCAGTTCGCCGAAGAAGCGCACCTTGGCGAGCAACAGGCGCACGACGTGCGAGTAGTCGCCGATGCCGCCTCCGAACGCACGCGATGCCATCGCCGCGGCCGTCGCCGTTGCCACGACTCCGCCGAGTGCCGCCAGCTTCGCGTGCCACGGCCTGGCTGATCCGGCCGATCGGGCCGACGTGGCCGCTTGCCGCCGCGCGACCAGCTCCGCGAGCAGTAGCCCCGCCGCCGCCTGCATCGGCAGCGACAGCACGGCCATCTTCGCGCGCAGCACCGGCACCGCGAACGAGCCCGCTGCGACCACCGCCGGCACGATCCAGGCGCCGCTCACAGCAAACGGATTGCGCCCGGTTCGCAGGAACCAGAGCAGCACCACCGCCGCTTCCATCGCGACGATGAAGCCCATCGCGTGCCACGTCGCGAGCGCCCCGACCAACACCAGCCCACACAGCACGAAGCTCGCCTTGCTCCGCACCCGGGCCGCGCGCGCCAGCAACCCGAGGTGCAGCGCGAACCACGGCAGCGCGAAGTCCTCGCGGATCAGCAGCACGCCAAGCGTGCGGTAGCTCGCCGGCAGCAGCACGGCGATCACCGCCGCGAGCGCCCCGAGCAGCGCGGAGCCCGACAGCTCTGCGGCCAGCAACGCGATCCCGATCGCGGTCAGACTCGCCGCCCATGCCATCGACTTCAGGCACGAAAGATGGAGCGGCTCGCCTGCGCCGAACCAGCGATGCCACGCCGACGCGACGTACTCCTGACCGATCGTCTCGAAAGCGAGCGCGTCGACGCGGTCGGGCCACTCGAAGCTCGGGTCGGCGCGCAGCTCGGGCGGCGCGCTCCCGCCGTGCTCGTCGATCTTCTCGGTGAAGTAATAGAGGAGCGCCGGGTCGCTCCAGAGCAGCCGGCGCGGTTCCTGGGCGTCAAACCCCGGATCGCGCAGGGCGACTTGGATCCGCAACTCCGCCGAAAAGACGATCGCGAGCGCCACCAGCGCGAACGCGACGAAGCGACGACGCGCCGCTTGGAACGGCGCCGCGGGCGCTCTCCCCGGCTCGATATGCTCCGCCGCATGCATCGGAAGGGCGGCACGATAGCGGTGCTCTCATGGCTGCTCGCCGGTTGCGGAGACGATCCACCGGCGCCGACGCCGACGCAGCCGATCGGTCGCCCGGTCAACGTGCTGATCGTCACGCTCGACACGACGCGCGCCGATCGCCTCGCGCCGTACGGCCACACCGCCGCGCAGACGCCGCGGCTGGCAGCGCTCGCGGCCGACGGCACGCTCTTCCAGAACGCCTTCACGCCCATCCCGTCGACCTTCCCGAGCCACTCCTCGCTCTTCACCGGCAAGTACCCGCAGAGCCACGGCGTCCACGACAACGCGGTCTATGTCCTCGGGTCGGAGCAGACGACGCTCGCCGAGCTGCTGAAGGCCGAGGGCTACGCGACCGGCGCGTTCGTCTCGGCGTTCGTGCTCGACTCGCAGTTCCAGCTCGATCAGGGATTCGACGTCTACGACGACCACGTCGACCAGCCGCTGATGAAGTTCGACGTGAGCAAGCTGCCCAAGGAGCTGCCGAAAGACCGCCGCAAGTGGGAGGCGACGATCGGCACCGCCTATCAGCGGCGCGGCGATGCGACGACCAAGGCGGCGCTCGATTGGCTCGGCAACCTCGGGAGCCAGCCCTTCTTTCTCTGGGTCCACTACTTCGACGCCCATCAGCCCTATCAGCCGCCACCGCCGTATGACCGCGCCTTCGATGCCGACTATCGCGGGACCATGGACGGTGATCAGCGGCGCTTCATGGCCCTCGCCCAGCGCGGCCAGCTGCATGCCGAGGACCAGGAGCACATGGTGGCTCTCTACGACGGCGAGCTGGCGTGGCAGGACGAGTGCCTGGGCCGGCTGCTCGACGGCGTGAAGAAGGTGGGGCGATGGGACGAGACGCTGGTGGTCGTCGTGGCGGACCACGGTGAGGGGCTCGGCGAGCACCCCCCTCAGATCTTCGAGCACAACAGCGGGATCTACGACGAGACGGTCCGCGTCCCGCTGATCGTGCGCCGGCCCGATGCGAGCGTGCGCGGCGAGCAGGTCGCAGCGCTGGTGCGCACGATCGACGTGATGCCGACGGTGCTCGACTGGCTGAAGCTGGCGCCCGATCCCGCAGTGCAGGGGTTCTCCCTGCTGCCGTTCACCGATGCCGACGCGGCCCGCCGCGCCGCGGCCGAAGTGCCGGGCGAGATCGTGCTCGAGGCGCTACGGGAGCGACAGATCAACCCGACCGAGGAGTCGCTGGTCGGCCTGCGCAGCGGCGCGTTCAAGGTGATCGTGACGCTGAACCGCGCGGGGGAGGCGGTGAAGACGCAGCTCTTCGACCTGGCGGCCGATGTGGCCGAGAAGCGCGACCTCGCACCCGCGCAACCGGCGCGTGCGGAGCGGCTACGGGACGAAGTGCTCCAGCGGTTGGTGGCGCTCCGGAAGCCCGCGGCGAGCAACGCGCGCGAGCTCGACGCCCTCGACAGCGACGCGCTGCGGGCGCTCGGCTACACGAAGTGAGCCCGGAAGTGAGCGACGGAGTCAAAAAGAAGGAGGCTGCTCGGTCGCACGAGCAGCCTCCTTCCCGAGGATGGTGGCGTCAGCGTCCTCGCGCCACGACCCCTTTGGTCAATACCCCTTGGCGTTCCTCGCCTAGCCAACCCCGAGCCGAAGCGAATGCGATGGCATGCAACGGGTGGACGCTCCGCCGACTCTGCGGGGAGGACGATTCGTCCCAGGTGTCGTTTCAATATGACCCAGCGGTGGCACGCCGACTCCCCACGGAAAGGCTCTCCCTCATGGTTCGACTCCGATTCGCGCTCCGCACGCCCGCGCTCGTCACGGCAGCAGTCGTCGTGGCGTCGACCTCGGCACGCGCGCAAGGCGACAACGGCTTCCTGCGTGGCGCCGCCAGGACCGACGTGGTGCTCTCGTATGCCTTCGATCAGTACGACGAGTACTGGATCGGCAACCACAAAGTGAAGGATCCGGGCGTCGGCGAGGTGACCCGCGAGTCGCTCCATATCTACGTCGCCCACGGGCTCCGGGATGACCTCGACCTGGTCGGCACGTTGGCCTACGTCGATGCCGAGAACGACGGGTCGTCGCGCTTCAGCGATCAGCGCCACCTCCAGGACCTGACGCTCGGGGTGAAATGGCGCTTCGTCGACCAGCGGGTCGGCCCCGGCGACTTCTCGCTGCTCGCGGCGCCGTCGGTGAAGATCCCGGTGAGCCACTACGAGGCGAACAGCTTCACGGCGATCGGCGACGGGCAGCTCGACTACCGCGGTCGCCTCATCGCGCAGTACCGGCTCGACTGCGGGCTGTGGGCGGCGGTCGAGTCGGGCTTCGACTACCGGACCGAGCACCCGGGCAACGAGCTCCCGTTCCACTGCACGCTCGGCGTGCCGATCACGCAGTACGTGACCGTGATGCCCTACTACAGCAGCGTCGCCAGCGAGGGCGACCTCGACATCAACCAGACCGACTTCCCTTCGGTGGACGAGCAGTTCCGCCGCTGCGGCGTCGCGCTCCGCGTGCACCTCAACGAGAGCCTCGACCTGACGCTCGGCGTGAAGGAGACGCTCGACGGCAAGAACACGGGCGACGTGCGCGGCTACTGGTTCGGTTTGGTCTTCAAGCTCTGACGCAGCCGTTCCGCGAGCGTCCGGAACTCGGCGTTGTCGGGCGCGAGCTCGACCGCGCGCTCCGCGTGGTGGACCGCTTCGGTGAGCGCCCCCGACTGCTCGTCGACGAGGGCGAGCTGGAGGAAGAAGAGCGGGTTGCTCGGCGCGATGGCGAGGGCGGCCGTTAGGTGAGCGCGCGCCGCCGCGAGCTCGGCTGGGTCTTGCCCGCCGAGGTTCTGCTCGACGATGGCCAGCTCGAAGAGGTACTGCGCGTTGCGCGGGTTC
>CAYRQC010000520.1:0-6113 GCA_964426265.1 uncultured Phycisphaerales bacterium
CCGGCGTCGGCCTGGAGCCCCACCGTCGCCTTACGCACCCGCAAGCCGTCGGCACGCAGCCGCACCACTCCGGTCGCGAGCGTGAGGTCGATACCAATCGGTGCGCCCTCGATCGCCACGTCCAGGAGGTGGGCCGTGACATCCGCGCCACCACCTGGCTCCGCCGGCGCCGCGCTGATGCCGACGCTGCCGCTGCGCAGGAGGACGCTTTCGAGCGCCACCTCGCCGCTGGCCGGCAACACGATCACCGGCGCTTTCTCTACGCCACCGATCTCGCAGACTCCCGAGCCGGAGCCGACGACGTGTACGCCACGCGAAAGATGAATCGGTAGCGCCTCACCGTTCGCCGCCGAATAGAAGCCGATGCCGAGTCGGACCTCGACCTCCGCCGCGGCGACCTTCGCGCACACCGACAGCGCCTTGGTGATCGTCTTGAACGGCTTGCTCTCCGTGCCATCGCCGGCGGCGTCATCACCGACACGCGCGCTGACGAAGATCTGCGCGGTGATCTGCGCAGGCGGCGGCGTTTGCGCCAACCCACCGATCACGCAGCAGCTCGCCACCACCCAACCTCGCATCGCTCGCTCCTACTTCGCATACCTCGCGCGCTCGAACCGCTCGCGCGGCGGATTCAAGTAGCCGTGGCGCAGCTTCGGGAAGCGCGCCCGCAGATGAGCATGGAGCGCCCGCATGCCGCGCGCCGCCGTCGTCGGCGCCAGCCCGACCACCTTCACGTACGCCTCCGGATCGATGTTGAGGTTGCGCCATTGGATCAGGTCGAGCCCGGTCCGCTCGATCAGCTTTTCGAGGGCAGCCACCTCCGCGTCCGCATCCGTGAAACCCGGGAACGCGAGGTAGTTGATGCTCACGAAGCAGCCGTGGCGCTTGGCGACCTCCATGCTCCGCACCACCGCATCGAAGCCGTAGGTGAGCGGCCGGTAGTAGGCGTGGTACGGCGCACGGCGGGCGCTGTTGAGGCTCACGCGAAGCGAGTCGAGCCCGGCCGAACAGAGCTGCTCGATCGCGTCCGGGCGGCTCGCGTTCGTGTTCAAGTGGAGCGTGCCCCGCGGTGTCCGCGCGCGGATCGCCTCCAGGATCGCCGCAATGCGTTCCGCTTGCAGCAGCGGCTCGCCTTCGCACCCCTGACCGAACGAGACCATCGCCCGCGGCGCCCGCTCGAGGTGTGGCACCGCGAACTCGAGGACCTCCTCCACCGTCGGCACAAATGCGAGCCGTTCCTGCGGCGACGGGATCGGGGCGTCGGGTTGCGCCGAGATGCAGCCGATGCAGGCCGCGTTGCACGCCGGCGCCATCGGCACCGGGCACTCCCATCGCTCGTAGAAGAGGTTCTTCGCGTTGGCGCAACCGTACGTGAGTGCACAGTTGCCACTCAAGTGCGCGACCAGGCGATTCTGTGGATGGCGGGCGCGGAGCTTCCTCACGCGCCGCGCGAGCTCCCGCTCATCGAACTGGTCGGGGTCGTGCTTGACGTCGGCTTCGACGCGCGCGGCCGGCACGTGGAAGCGACCGCGCCACCAGACCACCGCGGCATAGGAGAACAACGGAAGTAGCGGCGCAGCGGGGCTGCTCTCGTAGGCACTGAGTCCGAAGACCGAATAGCCCGGAGGCAGGAAGGCCGCGACCGCGCCGTGGCCAGTGAGCGGTGCCAGGCCACGTTCGGGCGTGAAGCCGACCGCAGTGCGGCCCGGCAACACATAGAGCGAGCTGCCCGCCGGCATCGGGATCAGGTCCGCCGTGTCGATCGGCAGCAGCCGCGCCCCGCTGCGAAACGCCGGCGCGACGCCCGGAAGATCGAGCACCTGACCCGTGGCGTCGGCCACCACCGCGCACGGAGCGGCCACCGGCCGCACCGAAACCCCGCGGCGCACGCTCCGGATCGGCTTGCGCGTTCTCTTCGTTCGTTGCGTCGGGCTCAAGGTGCGCGCGAGACTACCGTCGCGACCGCGCGCGGAATGGCGCCGGATGGGTGCACGAACTGGTGCGTCCGAGAGGGTTCGAACCTCTGGCCTTCGGCTTCGGAGGCCGACGCTCTATCCAGCTGAGCTACGGACGCAACGCTCACCCGCAGACTGCCAAGCGAGCGACGGGCGAAATGCTGCCGGGGCAACCCCGCGAGTCAAGGGCGCGCTCAGCGCTGCTCGCCAACGCCGTAGCCCAACGCCGCCATCTGCGCGCGCGTCTCGGCATCGAGCACGGCCGGCCCCACCTTCATGCCCTGCGCTTCGAGCGCGTGCAGCCGACCCGCGAGCGCCCTGCGCATCCGCGTCGCTCGCTCCGGATCGGCCGGCAAGAGATCGTGCCGCTCCTGTGGATCGGCAACCTCGTCGAAGAGCTCGGCCACGTCGTGACGGCCGGCGTAGTCGAAGCTCGTCTCGATCCAGCGCAGCGGCCAGCACTGGAGCAGCAGCGCGCTGCCCTGTTTGTCGCGCTCGAGCTGCGCGAAGAGCGGCGCGTCGCGCTCGATGGCGGCGCCGCGGGTGGCACCCCGAAGCAACGGCGCGAGCGAGAACCCGTCCCCCACCCGCCCGGCCGCGCTCGACGGCAGCAACGCGGCGAGATCGAGCAGCGTCGCCGGCAGATCGACCAGCGAGACCGGCGTGTCGATGCGGATCCCCGCCACGCGATCGGCGGCGGCCGCCGGCAACTGCACCAGCAGCGGCACATCGACCACCTCGTGCTGGAGCGTGAAGCCGTGGCCGAAGCCACCGTGATCGAAGAGCTCCTCGCCGTGGTCGGCGGTGACGACGACGAGATCGCGGTTGCTGCCAGCCGCGGCGCGCCGGCGCGCGAGGAAGTCGCCGATCACCGCGTCGGTGTAGCCGATCGCGGCGTCGTAGCGGTTGGTGAGATCGCGCACGTGCGCCGGTGTCACCTCGCTGCGGCGCGCGACGCCGCCTTTGCGCAGGAGCTCCTTCCAGAGCTCGTTCTGGAACGGGAAGTCGGCGGCGCCCGGCTCGCGAAACCGCTCGCGCCACTCCTCCGGCACGAGGTAGGGGCCGTGGACGTTCATCACGTGCAAGTAGAGGAAGAAAGGCCGCTCGTCGGCCTTGGCGAGGAAGGCATCGGCCTGCGCCACCAGCTCGCTGACGTCGGGGTACTCGCGCGCCTTGTTGGCCGCGTCGAACCAGAAGCTCGCGAACCCCTGATCGAAGCCGAAGCGCGGTGAGGCGTTGGGATTGCCGGAGACACCACCGGTCCGGTAGCCGTGCGCGGTGAGGATCTCGGAGAGCAGCTCGACCTCGTCGGGCAGCTTCGCGTACTCGTGGCAGCCGTGGCGCGGCGGGTAGAGTCCCGAGAGCAACGAAGCGGTGCTCGGCTCGGTCCACGAGCTGGGCGCGAGGCAGTGGTCGAAGAGCGCGGCGTCGTGGGCGAAGGCGTCAAGCTTGGGGCTGGTCGGCCGGCTGTATCCGTAGCAACCGAGGTGGTCGCGGCGCAGCGTGTCGATCACCACCAGGATGAGGTTGGGTGCCACGCTGCGATCGGCCGCCGCGAGGATGGTCGGCGGCCCGGACGACTGCGCCGCCGCGCACGCGAACGCGACGCCCGCCGCCGCTCCCTTCCCAAGGCGCTGCACGGTCGAAAGAATCTCCAGGCTCCACACCGCGTGAAAGGTCGCGAAGGAATGGTACGGATCGAGAAGACCCCCTGCGACGGCAGCGGCGGCGCCGCCGGTCGGCCGCTGCGCATCGCCGTCGTTCGCGCGCGCTTCAACGACCTGGTGACGCGGAGGCTGCTCGATGGCGCGCTGGAGGCGCTGCACGAGCACGGCGTTACCGAGGAGCAGACGCTGGTGATCGAGGTGCCGGGCGCGGTCGAGCTGGCGCTCGCCGCGAAGCTCGCGATCGACCACCAGGGCGTCGACGCGGTCGTCTGCCTCGGTGCGGTGATCCGCGGTGAGACCGACCACTACGACTACGTCTGCCGGATCGCGGCCGACTCGCTGTCGCGGCTGGCGGTCGAGAGCGGCGTTCCGGTGGCGTTCGGCGTGCTCACGTGTGACAAGCTCGAGCAGGCGCTCGCCCGCTCCGGCAGCGGCAGCGGCAACCGCGGCCATGATGCGGCCCTCGTCGCCCTCGAGATGGCGAACCTCGAGCGCCGGCTGACCGTGCCGCTCTTCCCCAGCAAGGAATCGTGACCGATGCGGCGTCGCACGCGTGCCCGTGAGCTCGCGCTCCAGTTCCTCTACATGCTCGAAGTGCGTGGCATCGCCGCGCGCGACGAGCTCGACAGCTTCCTCACCGATGCGGGCGCGTCGCGCCCGGCCCGCCAGTTCGCGACCGAGCTGGTCGACGGCGTGATCCTTCACCGCACCGAGATCGACCAGACGATCAGCACGACGGCCGCCAACTGGTCGCTCCATCGGATGCCGGCGGTCGATCTCTCGATCCTGCGGATCGGCGGCTTCGAGCTCCTCTACTCGCCCGATGTGCCGATCCGGGTCGCGCTCAACGAGGCGATCGAGCTCGGCAAGCGCTACTCGACCGCGCAGAGTGGCTCCTTCATCAACGGCATCCTCGATCGGTTGAAGGGCCACCGCCGTCTGCCGGCCGAGGTCGCCGACGCGCCCGACGACCACGACGCCGAAGAGGAGTTGTCGCCGTCTGCGCACGACGACGAAGCGTCGGCCACTCGATGATCTTCGCGCGACTTCGAGAAGGCCTGCGCAAGACGCGCGAGAAGCTCGCCGGCGGGCTCTCCAAGCTCTTCGGCCTGAAGCGCGAGCTTTCCGACGCGTTCCTCACCGAGCTCGAGGCGGTCCTCTTTGCGGGTGATCTCGGAACGACCGCTCTCGACGTGCTGACGGTGCTGCGCACGGAGTACCGCGAGCGGCAGCTCAAGACCACGGACGAGGTGCGCGACCGGCTGCGCGCGTTGCTGCGCCAGAAGCTCGGCGACGCCAAGCCGGGACTGGCGACCGCCGCGAGCGGTCCGACCGTCGTGCTGATCGTGGGGGTGAACGGCTCGGGGAAGACGACCTCAGTCGCCAAGCTCGCGAAGCACCTGAAGCGCGACGGGAAGAAGGTCATGGTCGCGGCGTCCGACACCTTCCGGGCCGCCGCCGTCGAGCAGCTCGCGACCTGGGCCGAGCGCGTCGGCGTGCCAATCGTCCGCAAGGAGCAAGGGGCCGATCCGGCCGCGGTCGCCTTCGACGCTGCCGTCGCTGCCATCTCGCAAGGAATCGATGTGCTGATCGTCGACACCGCCGGCCGCCTCCACACGCGCGAGGACCTGATGGCCGAGCTCGGCAAGGTGCGCCGCGTGCTGGAGAAGAAGATCGCGGGCGCGCCGCACGAGACGCTGCTGGTGCTCGACGCGACGACCGGGCAGAACGCGATCCGGCAGGCGGAGGTCTTCACGCAGGTCGTGCCGCTCACCGGCGTGCTGCTGGCCAAGCTCGACGGCACCGCGAAGGGCGGTGCGATCCTCTCGATCCGCGAGCGCCTCGGGATCCCGGTTCGTTTCGTCGGCGTCGGCGAGAAGGCGGACGACCTCGAACCCTTCGACCCCGAGCGGTTCCTTGACGCGCTGCTCGAAGAGCGGCTCGGCGCGGCGGAAGAGGGGTAGCGCGCGATGACGGCGCGCTGGCTGCTGGTCGCGGTGGCGCTGGTCGCGCTGGCGACCAACCCGATCGCGTACGACCTGCTGCCGTTCAAGCGCGCGGTCTTTCTATTCGCGGGCGGCGCGCTGCTGCTGCTGCCGCCGTTGCAGGCGGCGCTGCTGCGCTCGATCCAGGGGCCGCTGCGCTGGCTGGTGCTCGCGCTTGGGGCGTTCACGCTGGCGGGCGGGGTGGCGTTGGCGAGCGCCCGCGCGTCCGACGGCAGCTCGATCGTCGGGCTGAGGAGCATGCTCGAGCTGGCGCTCTTCGTGCTGCTCGCGGTGGTGGCGCGCGAGGTGAGCTGGGAGCGTGGCTCGACGCTGGTGCGCGGGCTGGTCCTGCTCGGCATGGCGCTGGGTGGGCTGGCGGTGGCGCAGGCGCTCGGCGTTGATCCGATCTACGGCGAGCAGAGCCGGCGAGTCGCGCTCGCGACCTTCGGCAACAGCAACGCGTTCGCTGCGTTTGCGGCGCCCTGTCTCGCGCTCGCGGTCGGCGC
>CAYRQC010000521.1:0-7148 GCA_964426265.1 uncultured Phycisphaerales bacterium
CGCGTCGGTCGTGGTCTACAAGATGGCGTTCGTCGGTTCCTTCCACCTCGGCGCGCACTTGATCGGCGATGCGACGCACCACGGCGAGTGGAAGGTCATCGTGAACCTGCTCGGCCTCCTGGTCGGGTTCGCGATCCTCGCCAAGTACTTCGAGGAGTCGGACGTCCCGAAGTGGATCCCGAGGATCCTCCCGGACCGCGGGCTGTGGGGCGGGTTCGTCCTGCTGATCTACGTCTGGATCCTCTCCTCGTTCCTCGACAACATCGCCGCCGCGATGATCGGCGGCGTCATCGCGCGAACGGTCTTCCGCGGAAAGGTCACGGTCGGATTCATCGCGGCGATCGTCGCGGCGAGCAACGCCGGCGGCGCGTGGAGCGTGGTCGGCGACACGACGACGACGATGATGTGGATCGACGGCGTCCCGGCGCTGAACGTCGCCCACGGAATCATCGCGAGCGTGGTGGCGATCCTCATCGTCGGCCCGCTCGCGGGTGCGCAGCAGCAGAAGTACTCGCCGATCGTCATCGAGGACAAGAGCGAGAAGATCCCGATCGACTGGGCGCGCCTGTGGATCGTGGCACTCATCCTCGGTTGCGCGATCGCGGCGAACGCTCTCCTCGACTTCCCCGCGGTCGGTGTCTGGGTCGCGATCCTGATCGGCGCGTTCTTCCGGAAGCCGGCGTGGGGCGAGGTCCCCGGAGCCCTGAAGGGGGCGTGCTTCCTCCTCTCGCTGGTGCTGTGCGCATCGATGATGCCGGTCAAGGCACTGCCCGGAGCGTCGTGGCAGACGGCGTTCGGGCTCGGGTTCGTGTCGGCGGTCTTCGACAACATCCCGCTCACGAAGCTCGCGCTCGAGCAAGGCCACTACGACTGGGGCATGCTCGCCTACGCCGTCGGCTTCGGTGGCTCGATGATCTGGTTCGGCTCATCGGCCGGCGTCGCGATCTCGAAGGACTACCCCGAAGCCCGGAACACCGGGAAGTACATCAAGGAGGGGTGGTTCGTCACCGCCGCCTACATCCTCGGCTTCTTCGCGCTCCTGTACACCGCGGGCTGGGAAGTGGCCGAGCCGCACCGGAAGGACGCGAGCGGCAACATCATCCCCCACGAGGTTCGCGACGAGACGCCCCGCGAGAAACCGCACGACGGGAAGTAGTTCAGCGGAAGGAGTACCGCGGCGCCGTCGACCGCGGTCTGCCCGTTGGTGGACCCGCTGGGAGTCGAACCCAGCCACTGCCGATTATGAGTCGGCTGCTCTGACCAACTGAGCTACGGGTCCAGGTGGATCGGCGCGGTTCGGCATCGATCAACGTGCGTTCATAGCGTGCGGAGGCGGGCGTCGATCGCGCAGGTGAGCGCGTCGTCGGGTGGAGAGAGGCGGCGCGCGCGCTCGAGCAAGGCGCGCGCGGCTGCACGATCGCCGGCCTGCTAGGCGAGGTGGGCGGCGTTGCAGAGCGCCGGAAGGTCGTCGGGCGCGAGCTCGAGTGCGCGCTCGTAGGCGGCACGGGCGGCCGTCGGGTCGCCGGCCATCTCGAGGGCGAGCGCGTGATGAAAACGTGCCGCGGCGGAGGCGCGCGGGCCGTCGAGCCAGGGCGCGAGCTGCTGCTCGGCGTCGCTGATCTTCGGCGGCTTCTCGGCGAGCAGCAGCGCCGCGGTTGCGACGACCGGTCGCGGATCGTCCGGCGCATCGCGAGCGGCGTCGGCAAACGCGGCGTACGCCGCCGTCGCGTCGCCGAGATGGGCGTGCAGCTCACCGGCTTCGTAGGCGAGCGCGGCGTCATCGCTGGCCGACGCCCGACGCAGGAGCACCAGCTCCAGCGCCTCGCGCTCGCGACCGAGCGATCGCAAGAGCGCGGTCCTGCGATCGAGCAGCTCGGGCGCGGTCGGCGTCACCGCCAGTTGGAGGTCGATCTGCTCGAGTGCGGCACGCCAACGGTGGGCTGCCACCAGCTCGTCGATCGCGCCTTGCCCGCCTTCGGGATCCGAGCCGGCACAGCCCGATCCGATCAACGCCGCGATCGCCGCGCACTCGCTGATTCGCCGCCGCATCCGCTGCATCCACCGCATTCGCTGCATCCGCTTCATGCCGCGCCATTGTGCCGCGCATCGCTGACGCTGTCGCCGGCGCCCGCGCCGACCGGCTCCCGCTACCATGCCGCCCCCCATGCGCTACCTCACGAGCGACGTCCCCGGAATCGGCGGCACGCTGAAAGCGACACCCGAGGACTTCCGCGTCGAGGAGGTCCCCCTCTACAACCCGAGCGGTGAGGGAGCCCACCTGTTGCTGCGCATCGAGAAGCGCGGCATGACGACGCACGAGGCAGTGCAGAAGGTTGCGAAGGCGCTGCGGCTCCCCGATCGCGACGTCGGCTTCGCGGGGATCAAGGACAGCCGCGCGGTCGCGACCCAGTGGCTCTCGGTGCCGGCGAGCTGCGAAGGGCGACTCGCCGCGCTCGACCATCCGTGGCTGAAGATCCGCGAGGCGACGCGCAACTCCTCCCGGCTCCGGGTCGGCGACCTCGCTGGGAATCGGTTCGAGATCGCGCTGCGCGATGTGGTGGCGCGCGACGCCCTCGAACGCGCCCGCGCGATCGTCGCCACCCTGGTGCGCCGCGGCGTGCCCAACTGGTTCGGCGCACAGCGTTTCGGAACCAAGAACGACAACGATCTCCTCGGCCGCGCGATCGTCCGCCAGGAGCTCGACGAGGCGCTCGCCTACTACCTCGGCCGCCCCTCGCCGCTCGAGAACGACCCGCGGATCCGCCACGCGCGCCAGCTTTTCGACGAAGGCCGCCTCGACGAGGCGGAGCGCGTCTTCCCCGTTCGCCTGCGGATGGAGGCGAGCGTGCTGCACGCCTACCGCGAGCACCACGACGCCTTCCGCGCGCTGCTCCGGATCCCGAAGCGGCTACGGCTCCTCTTCGTGTCGGCCTACCAGTCACGCCTCTTCAACCGCTGTCTCGAGGCGCGCTTCGAGTCGCTCGATCGGGTGCAGGACGGCGACGTGATCGTCCGCCACGAGACCGACCGGCCCTACACGGTGACCGACGTCGCACACGACCAGCCGCGCGCCGACGCCTTCGAGATCAGCCCGGCCGGTCCCCTCTTCGGACCAGGCCTGCCGCGCACTCGCGGCCGCGCGGCGGCGATCGAAGAGGCGGTCTTCGCCGCCGAAGGGCTCGACCTCGAACACCGCACGCAAGCGTTCCCCGATCTGCACCTGCGCGGCGAGCGACGCGCCTACCGCTTCCCGATCCGCGGCGCCACCGTCGACCCGCTCGACTCCGATCCGCATGCACTCGTCCTGCGCTTCGAGCTCCCGCGCGGCTGCTACGCGACCTGTGTGCTCGCCGAAGTGATGAAGAGCGACGCGGCGCCGGCCGAAGAGACCCCCACCGAAGACCCTGCAAGCAACGAAACGAGCGAGCTGTAGCCCGCCTCAGAACTCCGCCCGCACCTTGAGCTGGTTCACCACCGGCCGCCGCGTGTCGGGCGCGAGCGCGCTGCCATCGGCCGTGAGATCGAAACTGACGCGCCAGCGCAGGAACGGCTTGCGATTGGCGACGGCGGGATTCGGTGACCAGGCGGTGATCGAGGTCGGGTCGATCTCTTGCGATCCCGGCGCGATCGCGTCGCCGCCCTGGAACTCGACACGGACCGTCGCGTTCGGCGGGATGAAGTCGTCGCGCGGCTCCTCTCCATGTCGATAGATATTGGTGATCGGATCGACCTGTCCGAGATAACCGCACGCGACGTCACCGTCAGGATCGAGGAGCGAACCGGAGGCATCAGTGGCGACGAAGCCGGACGCGTCGAGCCCGAGGATCGAGTAGAGCGGGTTGGTGTCGGCGGGCGCGCGCGCGGTCACCCGACCGAGGTCGTACCAGGTCGAGACGGCGACGCTCTCCGGCGTGAACTCGACCGGATTCAGCGTGTTGCTGGAGTCGAGCCACGAGGAGACCGGCTTCAGGGTGTTGTTCGCGTTGACGACGGTGGCAATCGAGCCGGCCGGCACCTGCAACTGGATCAAGCCGGCGCCGCCCGCACCGCCATCACCGGCGTCGCCGTGGGCCATGCCGTTGCCGCAGGAGAAGGGCTCGTTGTCGTCGGAGGCGTCATCGCCAAGGCCGGCCGTCACGTCGAGCCGGGCGCCGTTCGAGACGAGGATGCTGGTCGCCGATTGGAGCACGATCGCGCCGCCGGCGCCGCCACCGGCGCCGCCGCCCCAATAGGAGCAGCTGATCCCCTCGCCGCCACCGCCCGATCCACCCGAGGCATCGAGCGTGCCGGTCTGCGTGATGGTGATCGATCCGAGTGCCTCGATCAACAGCGCGCCACCGCCGCCGCCGCCGGCGCCGCCGCGCGCATCCCCGACCGAGTCGCCACGGATCGGCGGATCGCCGAAGTCGTCGCCCTGGCAGACGTTGTCGTTGGTCGTGTCGTCATCGTGGTCGCACCAGACTCCGCAGTAGTACGACTCGGTGAGGCTCGCGCCGCTGCCACCACCTTGGCCGCCGATCAGTCGCTGGAGCTGCCCGCGCTTGCCGAAGAAGTCGTTGGCCGTCGTGCCGTCGTCGAAGAAAGGGTGCTGGCCGCCGACGCCCGGCAGCAGCGTGGTGTCGGTGCGCGCGATGAAGTGGCCGGTGCCGTCCGGAATGACGTTGCCGACACCCGAGAGCAAGGTGCCCGTCGCCGAGTTCTTCGGTGTCGCTCCTTGCTTCAGCAGTGAGCCGCCGCCGCCGCCCGGCGTCTTCTCGCCGGCATTGCCCATGCGGAACTCGGTGCAGTCGATCTCCTGATCAGTACCGTACTTGCCTTTGCTGTCCTTGGCATCGAGACAGCCACACTGGCCGCCGGTGCCGCCGATCCGCTTCATCACTCCGTCGGCGGGGTCGACTCCGTAACCGGTCCCGCCATACGGCGGCGAGACAAGCGTCAGGTAGCTCACCGTCTCGGGCGGAAAGAAGTAGATCGGATGCGACTCGCCGCCGCGGCCGCCACCGGCAGAGCCTGCACCACCGCTCAGCGAAGTGATCGCCGAGTCGTAGGAGTTCTCCGAGGTGCCGTTCTCTCCTCCGATGAGGATGTCACCAGCGATGCGCACCGAGCCGGTGGCACTCAACACGAGTGGATTGCTGCCCAAGACACGGATGACGACGCCGTCGGGGATATCGATGTCGGTGAAGGGGAAGACGCCGCCCACCACCTCCGCGCCCGGTAGCGCCCCTGGCGTCGACCCATCCGGCAGCGGGAAGACCTGACGGGCCGTGTCGAGGTAGAGCACGCGCGATGTGCCGGGGGCCGGGGGCGGCGGCTCGAACGGACCGAGCACACCGTCGCCGCGGAACTCCAACGCCGCCTGGAGCACGTGCGAGCCGTCGCGATTCCAGTCGGCCGGAAGGGCGCCGGGATCGAGCGCTGCGGGGTCGGTCTCGTGGCGCGCGCTGTCATCGAAACGCTCGATCAGCTCGTCGTGGATGGTCGTGGCCGGCGCCACCGCGGTCGTGAAGGTGGTCGCGATCTGCAGCTCGGCAGCCGGCGTGCCACCTTCGGAGAGGCCGCGCAGGTCGGCCACCTGCTCGAGCGCGAGCAGATGGCCGAACGGGAGGAGGCCACTCGGCGTGACCTCCACCACGGCGCGATCGAGCGCGTTCTCGATCAGCCGCACGCCGATGCGCAGCGGCAATCCCGACGCAAAGCCGCTCGTGTGATCGTCGAGATCGACGAGCTGGAACGTCGTGTCGCTGAGGTTCGCGCTGCCTGGATCAAGCGGACCGTCGAACGTGAGCTCGAACGGTCGCGGCGGTGCGAAGAGGCCGTCCGGATCGGAGTAGAGGTTGGGCGAGACGGCCACGCTGCCGTCGCGTGGATCGGCCGCCACGAGCAGCGGCCGCCGCGCCACCAGACCACCGAAGAAGCGCGCGGGATCGGCGGTGGTGCGGAACTTGACGAAGATGCCGCGCGAGTCGACGGCATCGGGAAAGCGGGCGCGCAACTGCGGATCGACGCCCGCGATGAACGACGACGTGAGCGCGCCGACCCGCAGTCCATAGGCGTGGTTGGGCAGGAGACCGGTGCCGCCGGTGTCGAGCGCTCCGGAGGAGGTGGTCGCGATCGGGCGCGTCGGAAGCTGCGGTGTGAAGGTCACCTGCTCGCCGTCGACCGTATAGCGTCCGGCGACCGGAAAGCCGCTCTCGTCCTGCACTTGGATCGACGTGGAGTGGATGCGGTTCGGGTCGGGTCGCGCGCTGAAGCGCAAGACGATCTGTTGGAGCAGGGGTGCGTCCTGCGGCGGCGTGTCGAGAGGCTCGAGGTTCAGCTCTTCCGGGTCGGCGAACTCGATGGCGAGCAACGTGCCTGAGCCGTCGTAGTCACCGGATCCGCCACCGCCACCGCCGCCACAAGCGGTCAGCCCAAGCGTGGCCACGACGCTCCACCGCGACAACCCATGCATGGCGCACTCCAGCAGCGTCGGTCAACGCGCCAGCTCTAGCACCAACCGCCCGTACTCGGTTCCCCATTGGAAGACTAGCGCGTAGCCCCCCGCCGGGGCGGGTAGCAGGCAGAAGGTGAGGTAGGGGAACGTCTGGCGGGTCTCGAAGAGGTCGATCGGGACCGGGACGAACTCGAACTCGAGCAGCAGCGTCAGCTCGTAGGCCCCTTCGGCATTCATCCGGAGGCCGAGGCGATAGGTGCCGGGCTCGAGGCGGCGCCCGGCGACGGAGAGGGCGACCGGCGTCGTGAGCTCGCTCTGCACGCCGACGCCGAGGCGCTGGTTCATCTGCTCGCGCTGCGCCGGATCGCTGCGCATGCGCGCCGCCCCCTCCGCGGACCAGGCGATCGTCCGGTAGCGGAACGAGAGCTGGTGCTCCGGATCGAGGTCGATCGCCGTCTTGGCGAACGTCTCGCGCACCGGATCAGCGCCGCCTCGCTCCTGGACGGCCAGGCACGGAAGTGCCGCCAGTGCGGTCCAGGCGATCGCTCGGAGCCAGGTCATCCGGTGCTCCATCGATGCCGCTACTGCTCGCCGCCGAACTTCGGCGGCACGTTCGGCAGGTCCTCGATCGAGAGGCCGATGGCCGCGGCCGCGATGTCGGAGCGATCGACGATGGCCGCAGCGTTGACCCCGAGCGTGACCGCGATCGTCT
>CAYRQC010000522.1:0-2608 GCA_964426265.1 uncultured Phycisphaerales bacterium
CGACCCTCGGAGAGCGTCTTCAGGTCGGCGCGGGTGTTCACCTTGACGGACTTCTCTGTCGGCCCGTCGTCGGTTTGCACGTGGATCCGCAGCGTCGCCTTGATCCCCTTCGCGTGATCGATCTTCTCGACGCGCACGAAGGCGTCGTTCGCGCCGCCGTCGATGGCCGCGCTGGCGACGACGATCTGCTTCACGAGCTTGAGCTCGAAGGCGCGCACGGGGTCGAGCCGGTAGACGAGGTTCCACGGGTTCTTGTGCGTCGCCGAGTAGCGCAGCGTGCAGAGCGGGTTCAGCTTCTGGATCGCCTCCTGCGACCTTTCGGTCGCGTCGACGCTTTGCGGCTCGTCGATGATCACGATCGGCCGCGCCGCCTCGATGTACTCGATCGCCTTGCGGCCGGAGAGGCCGTCGCGGTCCTGGGAGATGACGTTGCTCTTCGCCGATTGGAACGTCTGGATGTTGATCACCATCACTTGCAGCGTCGTGCTGGTGGCGAGCTGGCGGATCCGCTCGAGCCGCGCGGCGTCGTAGACGAAGTGCTCGATCGGGACGCGGTCGTAGAGCGCCTGGAAGTGGTCGCGCGTCGATTCGAGGGTCGCGAGCACCCCCTGGCGGATGGCGACGCTCGGCACGACGATCACGAACTTCTGGAAGCCCCAGCGTCGCGACAGCTCGTGGATCGTGCGCAAGTAGACGTAGGTCTTGCCGGTGCCCGTCTCCATCTCGACCGAGAAGTGGGGGCAGCGGCGCGCGCCGTTGGCCGCCTCGTCGAAGAGCTCCCAGGCGTCGAGCGGCAGATCCGGATCGGCGACGTCGATGTCGTTGCGGAGCTGGATGGCGCGCGTTCGCGCGCAGCCGCTCGTCGGTGAGCAGCAGGCGGTTGCCGACTCCGAGCTCGGTTCGCTCGCGGCCCGCGAAGAGCGTGTCGGCGGCGTCGACGCGCAGGACGGCGAACTCTGGCGCGCCTTGCGGTTGCCCATCGAAGAGCTCGACGACGGCCTTCACGGCATCGAGCTGGAACGGCTGGTTCGCGTCGAACTGGAGCTTCAACGCGCGGCTCATTGGGCGCTGGCGGCCGTGTAGGCCTGGTCGGGGCGATTGGGAGCATCGGGAAACTTGAGACGCAGTAGCCCTTCCGTGACCATCGGGGTCAGGTAGTTCTCGCGGAGCGTTTCGGGCTTGCGGCGGACGAGGCGACCGAGCTCTTCCGCGGAGAGTGGACGACGGGCGCAAAGCTCCAGGAGGACGGAGCGGACCTTGGCCGGGCTTGCACGACGGGTGGCGGCAATCGCGGCCGCGAGTTCTTGGAGCCCTTGATCGGAGTCCGCTCCATCCTTAGGCGAGGAGTCGGCCGCCTTAGGCGAGGAGTCGGCCGCCTTAGGCGAGGAGTCCGGCGCCTTAGGCGAGGAGTCCGGCGCCTTAGGCGAGGAGTCCGGCGCCTTAGGCGAGGAGTCCGTCGGTTTTAGAGCTGGGACCGGCGTGCGGCTGGCGAACGGCAACAGACCCGGCGGCGTCGCGCTCAGCCGGTACGTGGTCCAGCGCCGACGGTTGTCGGACACGAGCACGCCGCGCTCGCAGAGGCGCTGGAGCATGCGGCTGATGTCCACTGGGTGGTGGGTGAGTAGCGCCTGCAACCGGACGTTCGAGACACGGCCCTCGATCGCGGCCGTCGCAAGCGCCTGCAGCTCGGACGCCGGCAGCTCCTCGACCGACGATCCGAGTTGCTCCCGCAGGTGATGCAGCGTCTTCTCCGGGATCAGACTGATCGTCGGGAGCGTGAGCCAGACCCGGTCGGGCTGATCCGACACCTCGATCCGCGGCGCGCGCCAATGGAGGGATCGCCAGCCCGCCCGGATCTTGTCGGCGCCGGAGCCGGCGTGCTCCCCGCTGCCGATCAACAGGAACATCTGCTGGAGGGTCTTGTTGCGGCACTCGCTCAGGCCGCCACTCTGGTACTGCTCCATCGAGACGAGGAGGGTTCCGGGGTTGGCAAAAGTGATGCGGTCGGGCAACCGCTCGACGACGATGCCGCCGCCCGTGGCGTAGTCGGCGTGGATCAGCGCGTTGACGAACGCCTCGCGCAGTGCCTCGTGGCCGGGCGTGAAGTCGCGACGGATGCCGTCGTCTTCGAGGCGGAACGGCGTCGGCAGGGCGACCGCAAGCTTCGGCCAGACGCGGCCGTAGAACTGGAGCAGGTTCGCTTCCCACATCCCATCGGGAAAGATGCGGTCGCTCCAACGGGTCGTCGGATCGAGCTTCTCTCGATAGTCGACGAAGTAGCTCGGTGCAGCCGAGGGATCGCGGATGCGCCAGTCGCGTCCGAACATCAGCATGCCGGCGAGAGTGAGCCCCTCCTCGCCGGTCTCCGCGTCCTTGCGCCAGCCGCCGAGCCGCTCGAGGAAGTCGCGGTCGCCGAGCTTCTCCCACGGGTGATCCGGCCGCAGCGTGACGAAGCGCTGCAGGTAACCGCGGAGCGAGTCGCGATCGAGGTCCTCGAGCCCGAACCCGGGGAGGATGCGCTGGTCGCGGGACCGCTCCTCGGCATCGGCAAACATGCGCCGGACGGTCGCGTCGTCGAGTCGGTAGTCGCCGTCTAGGCGCCGTCGAT
>CAYRQC010000523.1:0-4782 GCA_964426265.1 uncultured Phycisphaerales bacterium
CCGAATGAAGGAGCGCAAGAAGTACGGCCAGCGCGGTGCCCGGCGACGCTTCCAGTTCTCGAAGCGCTGAGCGACGCGGCCTGGCTGGCGGGAGATGGCTTGGCCGGTCACAGCCATTGGTCGAAGATCAAGCGCCAGAAGGGCGCGACCGACGTCAAGAAGGGGAAAGTCTTCGCCAAGCATGGCCGCCTGATCGCGACGGCGGCGCGTCTGGGCGGTGGCGATCCCGAGATGAACCCACGGCTGCGGCTCGCGATGGACAAGGCGCGTGCCGACGGGATGCCCAAGGAAAACGTCGACCGCGCGATCCGAAAGGGCTCCGGCGAGACCGACACGGCCGCCTACGAGCCGGTGGTCTACGAGGGCTACCTTCCCGGCGGCGTCGCGATCCTGGTCGACTGCCTGACCGACAATCGGACGCGCACGGTTGCCGACGTGCGCAACATCCTCGAGCGCGCGGGCGGCAATCTTGGCAGCACTGGCGCCGTCATGTGGGGCTTCGAGCAGCGCGCCCGGTTTCGCGTGCCGACGGCGGCAGTGGTGGAGGAGCGGCTGATCGAGGTTGCCCTGGCCGCCGGTGCGACCGACGTGCAGCTCGCGGGCGACGAGTTCGAGGTGATCGCCCTGCCGCAGAGCTTCGCGGCAGTACGCGACGGGCTCGCCGCCGCCAAGATCGAGGTGAAGAGCGCCGAGATCTCGTTTCGCGCGAAGTCGTCCATCGAGGTGCGGGACCCCGAGATCGCGAAGCGGATCCTGGCGGCGCTGGACGCACTTGACGACAACGAAGATGTCCAAAACTCGATCACCAATCTTGAGATGGCCGACGACGTCGTTGCGGCACTTGGGGGTGGTTGAGCCGCGGAGGGCGACGTTGAGCCGCGTCGCGGCGATTGCCGCGAAGGTCGTCGCCACCATCGTCACCGCCAGCGCCGCGACCTGGTTGATCGCTGGCTGCTCCGGCGCTGCGGCGCCGAGAGTCGCTCCACCACGCTTGGAGCGCGATCTCTCCCGAACGCAGTCCCAGCATCTCCTCGATCGCGTCAGCGAGGTGACCGTCGCCGGCGGCCTGCGCGGTCTCGACGGGGATCTCGACGCACCCGGCGCGAGCGATCTCGTCTGCCGCTTCGACGCTGAGACTGCGCCGGCGCCGCCTTGGTTCGATGGCTCGTGGGTGATCGAGCTGGAGCGGGACCGTGCCGCGCCGCGGCATGCGACCGCCGAGCTGCACGAAGAGCTCGCGGCGCGATTCGTCACGCTCGCGAAGGCGCAAGAGGGACTCCATCAGCTGCTCCCCGCGCCGCCGGACACGGTCTATGTCGTGACCGCTCGGCTGCGCGCTCCACGCGACGGGCGCGGTGGCGCACTCTGGGTCGTCTCGCACGACTTCGAAGCCGGCACGAGCGAGACGCTCGCCGCGACCCTCGCTCGCATCGATCTCGGCGCGTTGAGCGGCGGCGTTCGCGCCACGCTGGACGGAGGCGGTGATGGCACGGCTCCTCGTGCCGGCGACGGTCAGGGTGAGGGTGACTGGCGCGACGTCACGCTGGTGATTCCGCCCGAGCCCGCGCGCCGCGCACTCAGCGTCTCGTTGCTGCCGACCGATCTCGGCCTCGACTGCGATTTCGTCGAGATCCGGCGCGCCGCCTTGCCGTGCGCGATCGGGTCGCGGCCGAGGTTCCCGTTCGACGCCGGAAGCCACCCGCTGCGGCGTCTGGTGCAGCTGAGACGCGCGACCAGTGACGTGCTCCTCGTGCCGAGCGGAGCGCGCGTCGCGTTTCCGGTCGCGATCCCGCGCTTGCGGCCACGTCTCCTCTTCTCGGCGGGCGCCTTCGCGATACCGGCCGGTGCGGCCGTTCGCGTGGCGGTTCGCGTCGCCGGCGAGATCGTCCACGAAGCGTCACTGGCTGCCGTCGCGCTCGATGGAGACGCTCCCGATGCACCCGTGACGATCGATCTCGCCCGTTTCGCCGGGCGATCGACGACCGTCGAATGGAGCTGTGAATCGGCGGCCGATGCCGTCGCCTTGTTCGAGGCCCCGTCCCTGCTCGGAGCGCCGGCGGCTCCGGCCGAGCGGCCACCAAACGTCGTCGTGATCTCGCTCGACACGTTGCGCGCCGATCAGCTCGGCTGCTACGGCGACCGACGCGGGCTGTCGCCCTGCATGGATGGCCTCGCGGCCGGCGGCCTTCGCTTCAGTACGGTCTGGTCGCCGTCGTCCTACACGCTGCCAACTCACATGAGCTTGATGACCGGCCAGCATCCGTTGGTGCACGGAGTGCTCGGCAGCAATGACGCTCTCGATCCCGCCCGCTCACCGATGCTCGCCGCGCGGCTGCGGTCGCAGGGCTACTTCACCGCCGCGTTTACGGGAGGCGGCTTCGTCGCGCCGAGCTTCGGTTTCGGCGCCGGCTTCGAGCACTACGGCGTCGACGATCCGTGTGGCGAGACGCACCTCAAACGGGATCGCCCCTTGCGGCACAGCGGATCGGTAGCGGATCCCCGCGGCCCGGCGCTCGCGTGGCTGCGCGCCCACGCCGATCAGCCCTTCTTCCTCTTTCTGCACACCTTCTTCGTGCACAACTACGCGCCGGCCGCGAGCTACCTCGAGCGGCTCGCCGATCCAGGCGCGAGCGTGGCCAACGACGCGCCGCTCGCGTTGCGGGAGCTGGCGAAGGGCGGCGACGCGAGCGCGCTGGCCCGCTTGCGCTCCCTCTACGCCGCCACCGTGGCCGAGGTCGATGCCGAGCTGGTCGCGCGCGTGCTGGCGTTGCTGGACGAGCTGTCGCTGCGGAGCGGCACGGTCGTCTGCATCGTCGCCGACCACGGCGAGGAGTTCCTCGAGCACGGCGGGCTCGGCCACGCCAAGGAGCTCTACTCCGAGTCGACCCGCGTGCCGTGGATCGTCGCCGGGCCGGGCGTGCCGGTCGGAGTCGTGCACGACCAGCCGGTCGAGCTCGCCGACGTCGCGCCGACGCTCGCCGCGCTGCTCGGTCTGCCGTCCGAGCCGCGCATGCTCGCGCGCGACCAGATGGCGGCTGCATTGCGCGACCGCGATCGTCAGGAGGGCCGCAACCAGCCGGGCGTCGAGGAGCAGCGCGACGAACCAGAGGGCAACGAGCTGCGACAGCTGCAGGTGCTCGGCCGCGATCCCGCATGGCGCAAGCTGGCGCTGGTGGCGGGACGTTGGAAGCTCCTGCGCTGGCAGCGCGGGGAGCAGCCGCCCCTCGTCCAGCTCTTCTGCATCGACGACGACGCCGGCGAGCAACACGACCGCGCGGCCGACGACCCGGCGCGCCGGCGCGGCCTCGAGGCACAGCTCGACGCGCAGCTCGGTTTGCTGCAGGCCCTCGCCGGCTCGTTGCCCTCGAGTCGAGGTCTTCCCGCGATGGAGCTGACCGAGGCGCAGCGCGCGGCGCTCCGCGAGCTCGGCTATCTCGAAGAGTGAACGCTCCTGGGGCTGCCTCTCTGCCCCGCTCGGCTTGGTCCTGCCGCGCGCCCGGCCATTCGGAACTTTTTTCTAAGGTGGGGGTGGCTTGACGGCCGATGAAAGCCTGGGCCGCGTGCGACACGAGGGCGGCCAGACGGCGGTCGGTGGAGATGCAGATGGCCCTTCCTTCGAGCGAGCGACAGGTCGTGCTGGTGGCCCATTTCGATCCGCGGGAGCGCGACCGCATCGCCACCGCGTTGCGCGCGGCCGGAGCCGAGGTGGTGGCCGTTTCCGATGGCGACGAGGCGCTGGCGCTCGCTTCGAAGCGTCCGTTTCAGCTCGTCCTCGCCTCTTGCATGCTGCCATCGAAGTCGGGGTTCGAGCTCTGCCGGACGTTGGGCACGGCAGGCGCGGAGCGCGCCGCCCTGCCGACCGTGCTGATCGCCGACGCCGATGACCCCTACGTCCGCGCCCGCGCGCGCCATGTCAACGCGAAGCGCCTGCTGGCTGGCGCGCCGACGGACCATGCGCTGCGCGACCTGCTGACCGTGGTGTGGGACGCCGTCGATCCGCTCGATCTGTCGTCGCGCGGCGGCGCCTCTTCGAAGAACGATCAGCTCTTCCGCGACCTCCTCGACCAGCCGAAAGGCGACGGCGACGACTCGCTCATGGCGAAGGTGACCGACCGCCTCACCGGTTTGGTGAATCAGGAGTATCTCGCGCTCAAGGTGCAGGAGGAGTGCAAGCGGTGCGGCCGCTACGGCCAGCCACTCGCGCTGCTGGTCGCCGAGATCGCCAGCTTCGACGAGCTGATCGAGAAGCACGGGCGCACCACCGGTGACGAAGCGCTCCTCGAAGTGGCGGGCGTCTTCCTCTGCGAGTCGCGCGACGTCGACGTGGCGGGCCGCGCCGGCACCGCGCGCTTCCACCTGTTGCTCCCGAACACGCCACTCGACGGCGTGCGCGCGCTGGCGCGGCGGGTGATGGAGAGCCTCGCCGGCCGCATGCTAAGTGTCGGCCGGGATCAGATCGCGCTGCGCGTGCGGATCGGCGTCGCGGTGCTCGCCGGTGGCTCGAAGGTGTCGGCCGAGGAGTTCCTGCACGAGGCCGACGTCGATCTCGCCTCCGCTCGGCTCTCGGCGGATGGCCTCGGTGTCAACGTGCGCAGCTCCGAGCCGGTCGAACCGCTCGCCGAAGAGCACGCCCCTCCGACCAAGAGCCGCTGACCCCGGAAACGCACGGATCAGCGCAACCGATCGCGCACTCCGTGTCGCGCCCGTTCAGCGCGAACGCGGTCGCGCAGCAGCTCGAAACGTGGCACGAGCGTCGGGTCGAAGCTCGGGCACGCGCACTCG
>CAYRQC010000524.1:0-2548 GCA_964426265.1 uncultured Phycisphaerales bacterium
CAGCAGGTCGGCCGATTCGGTGAAGCGGATCGCGAGCGCGTTCGGCAGCACGTAGGCCGCGAACTCCTCGCTCACGCCGAGCGCGAGGAGGCGGCGCCGGCCGTCGAAGGCGCGCTCGATCGCCGTCGCATAGAGCTGACGCGCGCGCGCGTCGAGCTGCACCAGCAGCGGCGTCACGTAGTCGGGCTCGTCCCCGAGGTGGGTCGCGAGGATCGGCCGCGAAGCGGGCACCATGCGGTGGCGCTGGTCTTGCGAGTCGGCGGTGTGCGAGAGCTTCTTGCGGAACGTGTAGTTCACGTGCTGGAGGCAGCGCGCCAGCTTGCTGTGCATCCCCGTGTTGAGCGACGCCCCGAGCTGCGGGTTCTTGGTCGGCGAGAGGACGAGCGCGATCGCGTCGTCATCCGCCAGCCCCGCCCGCGGCACGCCGAGCACCTCGCGCACCGCCGCCGCCAGCAGCTCCTCCTGCCCCTGCTTCCAGCCGACGAGCTTCGAGGTGCGCCCTTCGAGACTCGCGTCGAACTCCCGCCGGAACTCCGCCGCCGAGCCCGCCGAACGCGCTATCGCACCGCTCGCGAACGCCTGGAACTCGGGTGTCTCCTCGATCGCGATCGGCTCCTCGACCACCCTTTCGAAGAGCGGATCGTGCGCGATCACCGCTTGCACCATCTCGCGCACCAGCAGCCGCTGCTCGAGCGGCGTGTCGAACTGGTCGCAGACGCGGTGGTAGCGCAGCAGCGTCAATGCGCTGATCGTGTGATAGAGGTACGCGTGGATCGCGACCGGCAGGACGTAGCGCGCCACCTCCTGCGCCTTCTTCTGGACCGTCGGCCGCCACTTGAGCTCATTCGCGCGCCGCGCCGGAAAGCGATTGAAGTACTCCGCCGCCGCGATCGGCGTCAGCGCCTCGGTCAGGACCTGATAGTCGCGCACCAACCCGTCGCAGATCTCGCGATACGCCGCCAGCGCCGCGCCTTCGAGCGGCGGGATCGCGTAGTGCCCCGGTTTCACCGTGACGTAGCGCTGGCTCACCTGCTCCGAGTTGTAGAAGGCGTGGCTGTGCAGGAACGACCACAAGCAGTGGCGGGAGATGCGGTCGATCGTGAACTGGAAGTGGGCGTGCTGGAGCGTCGTGTGGTGCCCCGCCTGGTAGACGCTCGCCGCGATGCGATCGCGCTGCGCCACCCGCTTCTTCCGCTGCTCCTCCGGCAACCCGTCGCCGGAGACATCCTCGACGCGCAGCACGCCGCTCGACGAGTAGCAGGTGCGCGCCGTCGCGACCGCGTTCTCGTAGGGCCGCACGAACGCGTTCTCGAGCCGGACGATCGGCACGCCGGAGACGAACGGAGGCAGCTCGGACAGTCGGAGGTTCATCGAATCGCCCAACGTAGGCGCCAGCCGCCCGCGATCAAGCGCGCCGAGTCATCGCCTCGCACGCGCTCAGCCGCGCCGCGTGATCGCGTCACGCGCGAGCTGGTCGACCCGCTCGTTGCGCGGGTCGCCCGAATGACCGCGCACCTTGACCAGTTGGAGGTCGGAAAACTCGCGCATCACCGCCTGCACCCGCGCGATGAGCTCGCGGTTCTCCTTCGCCTTCCATCCTTCGGTGAGCACCCCGATCGAGTACTGGCTGTCGGTATGGACCCGAACCGGGAGCTGCTTGTTCTTCACGTTTCGCAGCGCCACCTCGATGGCCGTCAGCTCCGCGATGTTGTTGGTCCCATCGCCGATGAACTCGGAGATCTCCTTGGTCTTCCCCCGCCATTCGAGCAGCGCCCCGATTCCCGCCGGCCCCGGATTGCCAAAGCAGGAGCCGTCCGCGTAGATGACGATCGCGTCGCTCGCCGCCGCCTCTGGTACCGCCTTCTTGCGCGCCACCCTTCGACGAGGTTCACGCGCCGCCCGCGGCGCGCTCGGCGGCGCATTTGGATCGACCTCTTTCAGCTCATGCACCTTGGCGCTGTAGGTCGTCTGATCCTCTTGCCGGTACCGAATCTTGACGAGCCCATGTTCTTCGACGAGCTTCCCCGTCTCGTCCGCCTCCGCCCAAACCTTGCCTTTGCGATACACCTTCCGTACCAGCACCACGCCCTCCTCCAATCGCTTCAGCGGCGAGCAGCGCGCTCGCACCCGCGCCCCTCACGCCTCGCTTTCCTGCCGCTTCAGCGGCGAGCCGCGCAAAGCGCGGATCGTCCGCTGCAAGTCAGCCGTCCGCAGCGAGCGCCCGACACCGCTCTTCCTCCTTCCCGCACCCTCGCTCGTCTGCGTAAGGCCCAGTTCAACTGCGGGCGAAGCCCGTCAGTTGCAATGCACTGTTCGGCTGGGGCGAAGCCCGTCGCCCGCATCGCGTCAGTACACACGCGCCGGCAGGATCACCAACGTCATCCCCCCAAAGTGCAGCCTCTTCTGCAGCGTCGCCGCCGTCTCGTTGTGCAGCAACCGCTGGAACAGCCCCTCCTCCTTGAAGATCACCTTCCCCGCAAAGAACGTCGACCGCGGGAACTCCTTCGCCACCGCCTGACAAACATCCTCCGCCGCCTGCACCGCATCG
>CAYRQC010000525.1:0-4753 GCA_964426265.1 uncultured Phycisphaerales bacterium
CCAGCTCGGCTACCTCGACGCGACGACACTCGACCTCGCGACGCGCCCCGACTTCAACCAGCTCGACGATCCCGAAGAGCACGCCACCACCATCTTCCTCATCGAGAAGGTGACGCAGGCCTACAGCGAAGGCGACCTCCCGCGCGCGATCGAGGAGATGCGCAAGATCGCCGAGCTCGCGCCGAACTCCATCTTCGCGCATGAGCAGATGGGCGCGCTCCTGATCGCGGCCGGCCAGAGCGCGTTGTGGGACGAGGCGGAGCGTCACCTCCGGCGCACGATCCAGCTCGATTTCCAACGCGGCAAGGCGCACTTCAATCTCGGGCTGCTCGCAATGCGGCGCATGGCCGCCGCGAAGGACCGTGACAAGGCGGCCGCGCTGCGCCACGAGGCGATCGTCCACTTCCGCCATTCCGACGAGGTCGATCGCAACTCGCCGCAGACGCTCGCCAACCTGGCGACACTGGTGCGAGCCGAGGCCGACCAGCTCCCCGCCAGCGAGCGCGAGCAGCGGCTGACGCTCTACGACGAGGCGCTCGCGGCGCTCGACCGCTTCCTGGCCGTGCTGCCGGCCGACCACGTCGATCGCGCCAACATGACCGGCTTCCGGGCCGACACGCGCGCCAAGCGCGACCCGGCGGCAGCGCTCGACCCGGCGGGGAGGTGAGCGCCCACGCTGAGCGGCCGCAGCGATCGCCAGCGGAAAAAAGCGCCGCCCCGCCCGCTCTTGGCCACGGGCTATAACTCCGCCCGTTCGTGAAGATCGAAGAGTCCGGCTCCTGGACCTCGACGCGCAACCCTGGTGACCGCCGCCCATGAAGGTCGTTCTCGTCTATCCTCCCGACCGCTGCCCGCCGATGATCCCCTACTCGAGCCTGGCGCAGCTCGCGGCGGTGCTCGGGGCGGCCGGCCACACGGTGGCGATCCGCGACGTCAATGCCGAGACCTTCGCCTGGCTGAACCAGCGCGACCGCCTCCAGGGCTACCACGACTACGCGAACGAGCAGCTCGCCGCACTGGAGCGCAAGCCGTCGCTCACCGCTTCCGAGCGCAACATCTACCGCTTCCTCGCGCCGTTGATGGCGGCCCCGCGCGAGTCGTTCCTCTTCGCGCCCGAGGCCGCCGCGATCATGCGCGACCCGGCGCGCTTCTATGACCCGCCGCAGTTCAACAAGGCGTTCGACTCGCTGCAGACGATGATCCGCCTCGCCTCGGCCGCGAACCCGATCTTCGACCCCGAGAACCGCTTCTTCATCCAGCAGACCCTCACCCACCTGGCGCAGCCGGCCGGCGACCCGATCTCCGATGCCTACGCCAACGGGATCGTCGACTCGCTGCTCGCCGAGCAGCCGCAGCTCATCGGCTTCACGCTGCCGTTCAACTTCCAGTTCCTCGAGATGCTGAAGCTCTCGAAGCTGATCAAGCAGCGCGCGCCGCACGTGAAGATCGCGGTCGGCGGCCCGACGGTGAACGACTACATCCATCGCCTCTTCGAGACGACGGCGCTCGCCCACCTCATCGACTTCGCGGTCGCCGGCGAGGGCGAACGGGCGATCCTCGGCCTCGTCAAGGCCATCGAGCGCGGCGGCGGCTTCGACCAGGTGCCGAACCTCTGGTGGTTCGAAGGGGGCGCGGTGTGCCACTCGCCGCTGCCACCCGACATCCCGGACTTGAACGAGTTCCCGGCACCCGACTTCCGCGGCATCAAGTTCGACCTCTATCTCACGCCGTCGAAGGTCGCGAACCTCCAGACCTCGCGCGGCTGCTACTACGGCAAGTGCACCTTCTGTGGCGACGGCTTCCGGCGCAACTTCCGCATGCGCTCGCCTGACCGCGTCTACGAGGACATCAAGAAGATCCACGTCGACTGCGGCGTCGACCACTTCCTCTTCTGGGACTCGCTGGCGCCGCCCAAGACGCTGCGCTACGTCGCGCAGCAGATCGCCGCCCACAACGATCCGATCTACTGGTTCGCGGAGACCAAGTTCGAGAAGCCCTACACCAACCCGCAGTTGATGGAGACGCTCGCCAAGGGGGGCTGCCGCTTCCTGCAGTTCGGCTTCGAGTCGGCGAGCGAGCGGGTGCTCGGCCTCATCGACAAGGGCAATGACCTCGAACGCGTCGACGTGATCCTCGGGCTGATGAAGCAGCACCGGATCATGGCCGGCCTCTCGTGGTTCATCGGCTTCCCCACCGCGACGCCCGCCGAGGACCTCTCGACCTACGACTTCGTCACGTCGCGCGCCGACCGGATCGGCATGTCGGTCTACACCGGGAACTTCTTCCTCGGCCGCGACACTCTCGTCTACACCCACCCCGATCGCTTCGGCGTCAAGATCCTCGAGAAGGACGACGGCTCGGTCGACTTCGAGATGAAGGACGGAACGCAGCACTACGACCGCACTGAGGCCGACCTCGCCTTCCGCGCGCGCGGCGACCTGCCGCTCCTGAACCACGGCGGCTATCTCCTCTACGCGGCCCACCGACAGGATCTCCAGAATGCGATCACCAGTGCCGGCCGCTCGGGAGCGCTGAGCAAGGACGTCGCGAACCTGCGCGACCGCCGCGTGACGGTGACCGATGGCGTGACCCTGCGCGCGTTCCGCTGGAATGCCTTCGCCACCGACGAGGCGGGCTTCCTGCAGCCGGTCCGCGTGGCTCACAACGAGAAGACCGGGCTCTGCTATCCGCTGGAAGAGGTCGAGGCGCAACTGATGGAGCTGGCGGACGGGAGTCGCACGGTGGCGATGCTGCTGGCGGCGCTGTCGGCCCGGTTCGAGAACAGCGAAGAGCGGGTGCGGCGGCTCATCGACCGCGGGCTGCTCTTCGTGCAGGCCGACGTTCCGGCGCTGGCGCTCGCTCCTTGAGCGCAACGCCGGCAAGCGCCCGCGGCTGGCTCAGTCTGGTACTGCTCGCGGCCGCTTGTGGACCCAGCGCCGAGCCGAAGCCGGCGCCGGCGGCGCTCTCCGTCGCCCTGCTGCTCGCCGGCCCCGAGAACGACGAAGGGTGGAACCAGTCGGCGTTCGAAGGGCTGCAACGGATCGAGCACGAGCTCGGCGCGAAGGTGCGCAAGGTGACGGCGCGCAACGCCACCGAGATCGAGCAGGCGCTCACCGCCGCGGCGCAGCAGGGCTTCACGCTGGTCTATGGCCACGGTTTCGAGTTCAACGCACCGGCCGCGAAGGTGGCCGCCGCGTTTCCCGAGGTGAGCTTCGCGACCTCGGGCGGCACGCAAAGCGGCGCCAACCTCGCGACGATCGTGCTGCGCAGCGAGGAGGCGGCGTGGCAGCTAGGCATCCTCGCGGCCCATCTCACGCGGACGGGAACTCTCTCGTCGCTCCATGGCGAGGCGTTCGAGCCGGTGAAGCGGGTGGCGGCGGCGTTCGCCGCGGGGGCGCGCAGCGTGAAGCCCGACGTGCGTGTGCTCGAGGAGTACCTCGGGAGCTGGGAGAACTCGGTGCTGGCCAAGGAGAAGGCGCTGGCGCACGCGGCGGCCGGCGCCGACCTCTTCTTCCAGAACGCCGACGCCGCCGGTGCCGGCATCTTCGAGGCGTGCCGCGCCCGCGGCCTGCTCGCCTTCGGCTGCAACCGTGACCAGACGAGCAAGGCGCCCGACGTGATCGTGGCGAGTGCCGTCGCCGAGATCCCCGAGCTGCTGGTCGCGCTCGCGATCGAGGCGCGCGACGGCCGCTTCAAGGGGGGCGCGCGCTCGTTCGGGACGGCCGAGGGGGCGGTGCGCGTGGCGTTCAACCCGAAGCTCGCGGAGCGAGTGCCGGCCGCGGCACGCACGGCGATGGAGGCGGCAGCGGCGGCGATCGCGCGCGGCGAGCTGCGGGTCGGCGCGCCGTGAGAGCGCGCGCACGAGCCGATTGCGCGTGACACCGCTCCTCGCGCTGCGCGGCGTCGGGAAGAAGTTCGCCGGCCGCATGGCGCTCGCCGCGGTCGACCTCGAGCTCCACGCGGGGGAGATCCACGCGCTGCTCGGAGAGAACGGCGCGGGCAAGACGACGCTGGTGCGCATGGCGCTGGGGCTGGTCGCACCCGATGCGGGCACGCTCGAGCTCGACGGCAAGCCGGTGATGATTGCGAGCCCGGCGCAGGCCGCGGCACTCGGCATCGGCATGGTGCACCAGCACTTCACGCTCGCCGACGGGCTCACGGTCGCCGAGAACCTCGCGCTCGCCGATGCACCAGCGCTCTATCGCCGCGGCACGCTGATCGAGCGGGCGCGCGTGCTGCTGCAAACCCACTCGATCGCTCTCGATCCGCGGCGGCGAGTTGCGACGCTTGCGGTCGGCGACAAGCAACGGCTCGAGATCGTCAAGGCACTGGCGCGCGCCCACCGCGTCCTCATCCTCGACGAGCCGACGGCCGTGCTCACCCCCGCCGAGGCCGACGCGCTGTTCGCGACACTCGCCGAGCTGCGACAGCGCGGACGGGCGATCGTGGTGATCACCCATCGGCTCGACGAGGCGCTCGCGATCGCCGATCGCATCACCGTGCTGCGCGGTGGACGAGTGGCACTGGTGGCGCACCGAGCCGAGGCGAACGCGGCGGCGCTCACGCAGGCTCTGTTCGGTGAGCCGGCCGAATCGGTGAAACCCACTACACAGCCAAACCCGACGACACCGGTGTCATCGCCCGCGGCTTCGCAAGGTCGCACCGCCGTTCGCGAACCACGCCTCACCGCGCGCGCTCTCGCCGGTCCGGGCTTCGGCCCGCTCGATCTCGAGCTTGGCGCCGGCGAGCGCGT
>CAYRQC010000526.1:0-6523 GCA_964426265.1 uncultured Phycisphaerales bacterium
CGAAGAGCAGGAAGTAGTAGTCGCGAGCCAGACGGAACCAGCGCGATGACGTCGACATCGACCTCGAGCGAGCCGCCGCCATTCCGCGCAATGGCCGGTGGCCTTCACGCCAGATCACGAACGAGTCAACCGCGCGATGTGACACGTCGATGTTGTCGAGGTCGACGAGGTGCTCGAGGAATCCAGCCGAACTGCCTTCGGCAACCTGAACCGGAATGCACTCCCGCAACCGAGTCGCGGCGCGCCAACCGCGATGCCACGAGGGCTCGCTCTCGGCTCCCGCGAGCGACGACAGCTCCAGGATCACCCGCGCGAATCGGTGTGTCACCCGTGCGCTGAGCCGCTCGCCAGGCGGCCGCAATGGCTTCGCTTCGCGACGTTCTCACGCCGAGCACGGCGAGTCGCGCGAGCACCGACTCGACGAATTGCGGCAGTACCGGGCCGTAGATGCCGTCGCGAATCGTCTCCGCGAAGCGATCGAGCAGCCGCGAGACCGCCTCGGCAGGATCGGGGACGTCCGTTCCGGGCAGCCATTCGAGCTCGAGTGTCAGGCTGTCGGTCACAGGGTTCTCCGCAGATGGTCCGGCAGGTTCTTCGAATGGCGACCTCTGGAGATCGGGTAGGCGTGGTACCTCGGCAAACCTTCACCGTTCGGATTGCCGAGCCGTGCCTCCCAGGTGACCTCGATGGCGTCGCAACTCTTCGTCACGAACCCAGTCCTCCCCCAAACGCAGTTCGGAGGCCTCTCACCGTCGAACCTCGGCCAGCACCATCCAGCCTCGATGCTCGCCGCGATCCCTGATTGCAGCAAGCGCACTGCCTCGCCCCAGTCGTTGCAACCGTCAGTAGGTACTCAACGACACCGAACGGGCCGCGCGCTAGACCGCGGCGTCAGGACTTGCTCGGACCTGGAAGAACCGAGAGCACGAAGCCTGGAGTGTTCTCCGACTCCAAGGCTCCGGCGACGATTCGAGCGAGGATCTCCGGTTGCAGTCTCGCGAGCGGTTCGAGCAAGGCGAACCTGAGTCCTCGCTCGATGTCGGCGATCGACACCAGCCGAGCGCGCTCGTAGACAATGCACGAGTCATGGACGATCACCGGGTGATCGCCCTTGCGCAAGATGCACGAGCGATCACCGTCCATCTGCGATCCGAAGCTCGTGGCGTTCACGCAGACGACGCGGCGATCCGGCGCCCCAGCGAGCACGATCTGGAGGTGCCGATCGGTGGACCTGCCACGAAAACAGTCGCCGGGAGCCACCCCGCGCTCACCCCTTGATGCGCTTGAACAGCTCGTCGGTGCTCGCGAACTGGGCAGCCTTCGCGCGGACCAATTCGACCTCGTCCTCTGGGCGACCTTCCTTCATCAGGATCTCGTCGGCGCCAATCGTGATCGAGCTTCCAGCAGGGTCGATGTACTCGGGCAGCGCGTGCGTGAGTTCTCGAAGTTGGCTGAACGACTTGGTGCCGTGCTCGTCGAACGTGGCGTTGAGTGTGCTGATCTCGGCGCGCGAGAGCACGCTGAGGTCGACCGGTGGTCGGAGGCAAAGGTCGCGGTCGGCCGCCTTCTCGAACTGCTGCTCGAACAGGGCCGACGGCTCGCCGTTGAGCATCAGTTCGATGAGGTTGAGAGTCCGGCTGACGATCATCCCATGTTGCAGCGCACTGAACGTGTCACCCGTGATCGGCGAGCCCCGCTTCAGGAGCATCGCTCGATCGGCAAGGTAGAGCAGCTTGACCAGCTCTCCCTTCGATCGCGGTCGCGCCGAGCGCTGAAGCAGGAGCGCGATCGCGGCAACGGTCTTCGCCTCGTCGAATGGGAAGGGTGGAGTCATGGCGTGAAGGGTACTTCCTGGTTCGCTTCGGCGTGAGGTGTCTGGAGACGGGACTCCATGAATCACCTTCGGCACGGAACGTTCTCGACTCAGATAGCCTCGATCTCCACTCGTCCGAGGAGACCGCCGGGTGGGATCGTGCCGTTCCTTCTCCGCACGTTCCGCCAGGGTTGATCCTGTGCGAAGTGATCGTCGACGGTCCGGTCCGGCTCCCTCAGTTCTCCGGGCGCGGCTGCGGCTCCTCAGGAAATCGGGACCGGGCTCCGGCTACCCTTTTTCCCTCCGTCGTCGGTTGTCCGTTGCGCTGACGGGCGGACCGCCGCGATCCACCCCCCGGAGCTCGTGCACCGCCCGTGCAGCCCGACTCCCCACTTTGGAAGCAGATCACCGAGTCCCAGTTCCCCTGCGAGCGGGAGGCTCTCGCCTTTGTCCGTGAGCATCTGCCGGACGGCGACCCGATCCGGGCGTGGGCCAACTTCGAGTTCGTCGACGACGGCGGGCAGGTCCACGAGGTCGACCTGCTGGTGCTCACGCGGCGCGGCTTCTTTCTCGTCGAGATCAAGAGCTGGTCGGGGGTGATCGAGGGCAACACGCTCGTCTGGACCTGGACGCGATCGAACGGGACGAAGCAGTCGCTCGACAACCCGCTGCTGCTGGCGAACCGTAAGGCGAAGAAGCTGATCGCGCTGCTGCGCGGACAGAAGGCGCTGCGCAACGAACGCACGGTGCCTTACCTCGAGCCGCTGGTCTTCCTCTCCGATCCGGTGCTCCAGCGGCGCCTGCCCGAGGCACTCGATGCCGCAGTCGTCGGGCGCGACCGGTTCGAGTCGATCGGCCCGGATCCCGAAGCTCGTCGGCGCATCGTCAAGAAGGGGATCATCGACGCGCCGGGGACGGTCGCAAGCTTCTTGCAGCGCGTTGGCCGGACTGGACGGCGGCCGGGTACGCGGCGCAACTGCCTGTTCCTGACCACGTCCGACGAGGCGTTCCTGCGTGCTGCCGGTCTGATCCGACTGTGGAGCGAGGGCTACGTCGAGCCGGTCGTTCCGCCGCGGCGGCCGTTGCATGTGTTGGCGCAGCAGCTTCTTGCGCTGATTCTCCAGGAGGGAGGCATCGCGCCCGATGCGTGGCGCGGTTGGTTCGCCGGCGTTGCCGGGCTCCGCGACCTCGATGTGGCCGACGTCGACGCCGTCGTCCAGCACATGCTCGCGACGCAGATCCTCCACGAGGCCGATGGGCTCCTGAGCTTCGGACCCGAGGGCGAGCGCCTCTTCGGTCGGCGCAACTTCCTCGAGCTGCTCTCGGTCTTCACCAGCCCACCGCTCTTCAAGGTACTGCACGGCCGCAGCGAGCTCGGCCAAGTACACGCGACCACCTTTCTGCTTCCGACGAAGGGGGAGCGCGCGCTCGTCCTCGGCGGGCGTTCGTGGAAGGTGACCTACGTTGACTGGGGTCGCCGCGTCGCGCAGGTCGAGCCGACCGAAGCGCGCGGTCGATCGCGCTGGGTGGGCCAGTCGCCGCCGCTGTCGTTCCAGCTCTGCCAGGCAGTGCGTCGCGTGCTGGCTGGTGCCGATCTGCGCGCGGAGCTGTCGCGGCGCGCACAGGAGGAGCTCGAACGCGCCCGCGCCGACCATCCGTGGGTCGATGTCGCCACGACGGTCCTGCGCCAGGAGGACGACGGCGCTCTACGCTGGTGGACATTCGGCGGGAAGCTCGCGAACGCGGCGCTCGGTGCCGTGCTTGGCGTGGGGATTGATAGGCCGCCGCACGTCGACGACTACTACGTGGAGATCGCAGCCGGCGGACTGAAGCTCCCCGAGCTTGCGGCGCGGCTGCAGGAGCTGCCAAATCTGACGGACGAACAGATCGTCGTGCCGATCCAAGACGAGGCGGTGCAAGAGCTCAAGTTTGCGCAGTGTCTCCCTGCCGACGTGGCGCAGCGGATGCTGACGGCTTGGAGTACCGACATCGAGGCGGTACGCAGCTTGTTTGCGATCGGCGCGGCCTTGCCAGGTTGAGCGACTGGTTGAAGTACACCATTACGGGCACCGACCGCTCGACGCGCAGTCGAAGCACGTCGGGGGGCGAGAAAGCTCATGGTCGGCGCCTGGCTCGCCGAGCTGGTGAAGGGCGGAGTGCCGTCGCAGGAATGCGGCTTCTTCGTCCGCTCCGCCCGTGAACTCCCGCGTGCGCAGGCGGGCCGTGAGCGCCGCGACGCGGCCCTTCGTCACGTTGGACGACCACGTCGAGACCAAGTGAGGTCCGGTCTCGATCAGCACGATGCACCTCGCCAACGGGCTCGAGTTCCGCGTCGTCGCGGTGATGGTGTACGACGACGAATGCTCCCATCGCAGGCGGCGATTCGCGCCGTCTTAAGAAGTTCTTCTTGCGACGATGTCACCAGCGGGTTTGTCGAACGTCCTCTGGGACGTGACGCCGACTCCCCACGACGCCCTCTTCCGCGCGACCTTCGGCCAGCCGCGCCACGCGGCGGCGGAGCAGCGGGCGGTACTGCCTGCGCCGGTGCTGGCCGAGCTCGCGCTCGACACGTTGGCGCCGCTCGACGGGTCGTTCGTGGATGGCGAGCTCCGGTCGTCGTGCGCGGACCTGCTCTTCGACGTGAAGCTGCGTACCAGTGGCAGTGGGCTGGTCTATTTCCTGATCGAGCACCAGAGCAAGCCCGATCGCCAGATGCCGTTGCGGCTGCTGCAGTACATGACGCAGGTGTGGACGCGCCACGCCGCTCGCCATCGGGCGGGGGCGCGACTGCCGCCGATCGTGCCGGTGCTGATCCACCACGGACCCAAGCCCTGGCCCTGGCCGCGCGACTTCCGGAGTGCGATGACGTTGCGCAAGCCTCTTGGCACCGCGCTCGGCCCGAGGCTGCTCGACTTCGAGTTCGTGCTCGACGACCTCACACGCCTCACGGACGCCGAGCTGCTCGCCCGCACGATGGATGGCATCGCGCGAGTGGTGCTCGTGGCGTTGCACGACGCCAACGTCAAGCCGCACTTGTTCATCCACGTCGCGGCCGCGATCAAGGCAGTGCAGCGCGATCTGCGTGGGCCGGGTCTCGTCCAAGCGCTGGCACGACTCGTCCGCTATGTTCTCGACGTCTGCAAAGATCCGCCCGACAAGGTGCGTGCCGCGCTTGCCGCGGCGCTGCCTTCCACCTACCGGAGTCCCGTGATGACCACTGCTGACCAGTTGCGCGCCCAGGGCAAGACCGAAGGGCGAACGGAAGGCCAGCTCGAAGCTCGCCGCGAAGACTTGCTCGATCTGCTCAGCATCCGCTTCGGACCGCTCGGCGTGACGGCGCGTCGCCGCATCGAAAAGGCCAAGCTCGAACAGCTCAGCAGGTGGCTCCGTCGCGGCGTGATCGCGAGGAGCGTCACCGACGCCTTTGCCACCGGCTGATCGACCGAGCCGGCAAGCCCTCGATGACCGCGAAGTTCGTCGGTCGATTGGCCTTGCGGTGCACGGATCGCGACGGACGCATCCCGCTCACGACTGCCTGGGGTGTGGCCAGCAAGGGAGAACGCCGCTCGACATGCCTTCCACTTTGAAGGCGGGATGACACAGCGCCTTCGCAGAGTCATGGCGCCGTGCGAGGGCTCGTGGTGCCGCAATGGGCCCCGCTACGATGCGCTGCCTTGCGCGGCCGGTGCCGCGTCCGTTGATCGAGAGGCTCGACCATGGCGCCGCATCTGGCATTCGGCTCGTTCTCGCTGGCGATCGCGAGTGCGCTCGCGCAGGTGGCTCCGGCTCCACCGCCAACTTCGACTCCGCCACCGACGCCCGACCTCTCCAATCTCCCGCCCCCGACCCACGCCGTCCGCGCCGCGAGCCTCCTCATCCGCGACGTGATGGTGATCCGCGGCAACGGCACACCGCCGACCGGCCCGACCGACGTGCTCGTGCGCGGGAACAAGATCGAGAGCATCGACCGCTTCACCGGCAGCGACTTGCCCGCCACCGTGATCGACGGCCACGGCAAGTACGTGCTGCCTGGGTTCGTCAACCTGCACGGTCACATCCAGGAGGAGAGCGGCGGGCTCGTGATCCCGAACGACTACCAGTTCGGGCTCTGGCTCGCGTGCGGAATGACGACGATTCGCGACGTCGGCAGCGACTTCACGCGGAGCCTCGTGTTGCGCGAGCAGAGCCGGAAGGGCGAGATCGCGGCACCGCGCATTTGGCTCTATCCGTTCGTCAACACCGGCGCACCCGAGGCGCTGCGCGCGCAGGTCCGCGAGCTCAAGAACCGCGGCGCCGATGGGCTGAAGCTCTTCACGATGGACCGCGACGCGCTCGAGGCGGTGGTCGGCGAGGCGCACCAGCTCGACCTCCGCTGCACGATCCACATGGGAGTCGAGGAGACCAACGTCCTCGACTGTGCGCGGCTCGGCATGACCAGCATTGAACACTGGTATGGCATCCCCGATGCCGCGCTCGATGGGGTCCAGCACTTCCCGCCGGAGTTCTCCTACAGCAACGAGATCGACCGCTTCCGCTATGCCGGCCGGCTCTGGCGCGAGGCGAACCCGGAAAAGCTCGACTCGGTGCTGCAGACGATGGTCGACGCCCACTTGGCGTGGGACACCACGCTCGCCATCTACGAGGCGTCGCGCGACCAGACGCGGGCGCAGAATCAGCCGTGGTTCGCCGACTTTCTCCACCCCGGCCTCG
>CAYRQC010000527.1:0-3239 GCA_964426265.1 uncultured Phycisphaerales bacterium
CACGGATCGGCAGCGGATCGTCCGCAAGCTCGGTGGACGACGTCGGCGCGCTCGCTGCACCCGGCACAGGGTGGGTTGACGGGGGTGACCTGGAAGCCGACCTCGCGTCAGCGGCAGTAGTCGACGCTACGTCGATGGCGCAGGCAGCCACGGCAAGCCCGCCGCTCTCACGTCGGCCGAGAAACAGCGCCGTCGCGCCGATCAACGCGCACAGCGCGGTCGCGCTCCAGTAGCTCGCCTGCACACCGAGCGCGGGGAGCGCAAGGAACGGGACGGCGACGACGCCCACCACCGCACCGAAGGTGTTGGCGGCGTAGAGGCTCGCCGCCGCGCGCGGCCCGAGCTTCGGTGCGACCACCGGCAGCGTCGCGCCAAAGCAGATCGCCGCGGGCGCAACCACGAGCGCCGCGACCAGTGCCGCCGCGAGCGCTCCCGCCGGGTGGCCCGCCGGTGCGAGCGCACGGATCGCCGGCACGAGTCGCTCGACCTGCGCGATCGCCGGCACGAAAAGCGCCGCCGCCGCGGCCGAGCCGAGCTCGAGCAGCCCGTAGGCCGTGAGCGGACGGACCGTACGCGCCGCCAGCCGCGCGCCGAGCGCATGGCCGATCGCATAGCCAAGGAAGACGCCCGTGAGGGTCGCCGCGGTCGCAACCGCCGACGCACCCAGCACGGAGGTCAATCGGCGCATCCAGAGAACTTCGAGCGCCAGCGCGGCCCCGCCCGACGCAAGGAGGAGCAGGCGGATCGGGAGGCGCGGTGCGGAGAGGCTCATCGACGAGGCAGCGTACCCGCGCAAGAGAAAGGGCCCGGAGCAGCAGTCGCTGCTGCTCCGGGCCCAAGCGATCATCAGCTAGCTGATTACGTGCAGTCGCGGCTCAGAAGCGCCGCGACCAGCTGAACAGGATCAGATAGTCGGCGAACGCGGCGTCACCGTGACCGCCGGAACGCTGGTCGGCGTCGCTGCGCGTGCGGGCGCGAACCACCGGCCGCGGAACTGCGAGCGAGAAGACATCCTTGCCGTGGACGTAGACGAGCGAAGGCTCGATCGAGACCACGTAGCCCGGACGCCGGAAACCATGGTCCTTGCCGATCGGGTCGTGGGCCGGTTGGCCTTCGTTGCGAACGCCGATTCCGACCGAGAGGCCGTCGACGGCTTCGATGTTGAACATCGTGCCGGCGCGCCCGATGTACTGGTCGGGGATCGACATCTTCTCTTCGCCGACCTTCGAGCGGCCGGTGTAGACGCCGTTCTCACCCTGTGGGGTGAAGAGCCAGCTCGCGAAGAGATAAGGCGTGAAGAGCCCGATCGTCGTGAACGCCTCGATGTCGACGTTGAAGCCGAAGCCGCCGTCGCCCGGCTGGATCGACTGGTCCACCGTCTGTCCGCGCAACCTGACCACGCGGTTGTTCACACCATCGTCGGTGGTGTCTTCCTTGGTCTTGACCGAGTCCTGGACGTTGTCTTCGCCGGTCGGGAACTTGATCCCGAGACCGATCCCGATGTTGGTGTCCGGGCTGTCGTCGACATTGAGGAGCCATTGGCGCGCCGTGATGTTGACGTCGCCGATGCCGTGCGCGGCCGAATAGCGCCGCTCACCGGGGAAGTCGCTGCCTGCGCCCTGCGAGCGCTCGGCAATGATGTACGGAATCGAGAAGCTGAGCGCCGTCTGCTTGTCCCAGCCGTACTGGAAGTTGAACAACAGCTGGTGGAGCGTGTTCTTCACCTGGGAGTTGGTGCCGGCCGCGTTGCGGTTGCCGGACGACTCGGTCCCGGTGAAGTGGTGGTCGGAGTACTGGTAGCGCCAGCCAAACGTGAACTGCCATTGATCGGGCTGGAGGTACGGCGATCCTTGCGCGCCAGTCACGGGCGCGTTGGCACGTACGGCGCATCAGCCTTGGGCACGTCCGTTCCGAGAGAAGGTCATGAAAGCGAGGCCGAGCATGGCTGCGACGGTCATGGCTCGGCGGACTTGCGACGTCGTCTGCATCCGGTCTTCCTTTGCGGTTGGAGCCAGGCCGCAAGTCACTCCGCGGCACCGACTTGGGACGTTTTCGATCGCTGCGTCCTGGCCGGCTGAGCCGCAATGCCCCAACCTGGCCTGGACGTGCGTCGACTGAGGGAGCGGAGTGCAACGTGGGTGCCAACCGCTCCTGACGGCCCTGTCGCGCAGGAATTGCTCAGACGCGCGCCAACTCGAAACAGCCCGGAGCAGCCGTCGCAGCGGCTCCGGGCCGGCGCGCCGCTGCTACTTTCCGGCGTCGAGGATCGCGAGAACCGCATCGGTCGCGTCGATCGTCTTGCGGTGCGCGACCAGCGTCCGGACGACGATCTCGGGAATCACCTCGCCGCGCGTGGCTCCCGGGACCGGGTTCGAGTTGAACTGGAACACCGCATCGAGGTCGCGCGATTCGAGATAGGTGTTGCAGGCGGCGACGACGTGAGCATGCGCGTCGGCGAGCGAGCGCCCCACCCGCCGTTCGTACTCGTCCTGCAACGCCTCCTGCTCCGCCTCGAGCGAGGCCTTCTGGATGCGCAGCGCCCGGGTCTTGGTCATGAACTCGTCGCTGCCCGGCTTGTACGAATCGAGCTCGGCGACATTCGCCTTGTAGCCCTTGAGGCGTTCGTCCATCAGCGACTTGTTGGTCGTGAACCACTGGTCGATCAGATGGATCGCCTCCTTCGAGTCGCGGTGCTGACTCACCAGGCGCGACAGGTCGACCACCGCGATGCGCGGCCCCTCGACCGTCCGAGAAGCGGCACCGACCACCATCGCGACGGCGAGCGCGCCGCCCATCATCCACCCCTTCATCGGATCCTCCGTGTCGCCCACCCAGGAGCGCCTGTGAAATCGATCGCTGCCTCGCACACCGAGCGCATCGCTCAGCGAGCACGCAGCAAAGCGTAGTCGCGACCGTCCGCGCGGATCAGGGTAATCCGGTCGGCGCCGCGTGGCACGAGGTCGGCGATCTCGTCGGCGCGCGGCGCCTCGACGACCAGCAGGAGATGGAAGCCGTGGCGCTCGCCCAACTCTCGCAGCCGCCGGGCCACCGGGTGATCGGCGGTGCGGTCGCGACTCTCGGGGAGCTCGATCGTCTCGAGGGCGGCGGCGGTCCCAATCCGCTCTGCGCCTCGTTCACGCCGATGAAAGATGAAACAAGTGACGACGCCCACTCGGTTGGGACGCTGGTCACCTACGGCGCGTTCCGACTTCTGAATCTGGGTGACCTTTCGTGGAACC
>CAYRQC010000528.1:0-11711 GCA_964426265.1 uncultured Phycisphaerales bacterium
GCGTCGAGGGACCTGGCGGCGATCACGTCAGCCCGGCGTGGGATCTGACCAACGCGGGCAAGTTCGAGGAAGCGCTCGCCGAGGTGCGCAAGACCCCGGAGACCAACCCGCGCTACTGGTACTCGCTGGCGCTGATCGCCCATCTCCACCGGCGCATGGGCAACATCGAGGCGGCCGAGAAGCAGCTCGAGCAGTGCATGAAGCTGACGGCGCGCCGCTCCGAACCCTATGCCGAGCGGGCGTGGCTGCGGATGTCACAGAACCGGCTGGCCGACGGGATCGTCGATGCGGAGCGCGCACTCGAGCTCTGCCACAAGGGCGACGACACCGAGGCGGCCGCGCTGCACGTGCTCGGCGCGCTGCTGACGAACCAGGGCAACGCGAAGCGCGCGCTCGAAGTCTTCGACCGCGTCATCAAGATCCGTCCCAACAACCCGTTCATCCGCGTCTGCATCGGCTGGGCGTTCCTCAAGGACGGCAACCCGACGAAAGCGCTCGCGGAGGCCGACGCGGCGCTCGCACTCTCGCCGGGACTGCCTGATGCGATCACCCTGCGCGACCGAGTGGTGAGCTTGCAACCGGGGGCGTGATGCGCCCGCCGTCCTCGCCGCGGTGCCGGCTCTGGCTTGCGCTCGCGCTCTATGCCGGAATGGCGGCGATCCTGCTCGCCGGCACGTTCCGCAACTTCGAGAAGCTCGGCGGCAAGGATTGGAACGCCTTTCTCGGCGCGGAGGAGGCGGAGGTCGCGTCGATCGTCCACTACGGCGAGTTCCCGACGTGGAATCCGTGGCGGCGCGGCGGCCAGGCCGGGTTCGCGCAGCCCGAGTCGATGTTCCTCTCGCCGGTCACGCCGCTCGCATTCCTGGTCGGCTCGAATGCGGCGTTCAAGCTCTGGCTGCTGCCGTGCTTCGTGCTCGCCGGCCTCGGGATGTTCGCGCTCGCGGGCGAGCTTGGCCTCGCCGGTGCGGCGCGCTACGTGCCGGGCGCGGTCTTCATCGGCTCCGCGATCCTCCCGCTCTACGTGAACGGCGGTCTGCCGAACTGGCTGTTCGGCATGACGACCTTGCCGTGGCTCCTCCTCGCATCGCGGCGCGCCACCGAGCAGGCGCGCTGGATCGTGATCGGCGCCGCGCTCTTTGCAGCGCTGCTCTGCTGTGGCAGCGTCCACCACTTCGTCTTCTTCCCGCTACTGCTCGCGCTCGATGCGGCGGTGCGTGCTCTCGCGCGCCGCAGCCTCGCGCCGCTGCTCTCGACCGCGGCGATCGGCGTCACCGGCATCGCGCTCTCCGCGGTGCGGCTCGTCCCGCTGCTCGCGCTCTTTTCCGAGATCCCGCGCACGCTTGACGCGAGCGGACGCTACATGCCGCTCTCGCTCATCGGCCCTTCGCTACTGCTGCCGCCGCCGCCCGCCTTTGACCACACCTATGGCATGGCCATCGCGGACGGGAGCGATCTCTATTGGGTCGATTGCGGCGCCTTCGTGGGGCCGATCGTGCTGCTGCTTGCCGCGGTCGCGGTGATGCGCTCACCGAAGCGCGTCGCGACGCCGCTCCTGATCACGCTGGCCTTCCTCTGGATGGCACTCGGGACGAGCGTGCCGCTCTCACTCTGGGGCGCGCTCCACCACGTTCCCGTCTTCGCATCGATGCAGGCGCCGCAGCGCTTCATGGGCTACGGCGTCTTCGGGATCGCGCTGCTCGCCGGCCACGGCTTCGCGTTCGCGGACGAGCGGCTGCGCGCGCGCGTCGCGCGCTGGCGAAGCGCTCCGCTCCTCGTTTCGCTGGCGCTGGTGGCGCTGGTCGTCGTCCCACTGCTCGTCATCGACGCGCCGATCTGCAACGAGGCGTTCACGGCTCCGGCACCGGAAGGGCATCCGCCGACGACGGTCGCATCACGCGGCCAGCAACGGCCGCCGTTCCGGCAACGCCACTTCAAGTCATGCAAGCAGCAATGGGGCGGCGTGCTCTACGAGCCGGTGCTCGTCAACGCCGGCAACCCGGACGGACAGACCGACGTGCCGACACCCCTCGTCGCGATCGCCGCAGAGGATCCGGGCTATCGCGGCGAGACCTTCCTCGATGGCGATCACGGCAAGATCACGCGCTCCGACTTCACCGCCAACACGATCCGCGTCGACGCCGAGCTCGACGAAGCCGACACGCTCATCGTGAACCAGGCGTGGTTTCCAGGTTGGCGAGTCCGCGGGACAGTGGAGGGCGACTGCTACCCCGACGCCGCGCGCATCGCGGTGAAACTGCCAGCCGGTCGTCACCAGCTTCAGCTCGAGTACGCGCCGCGCACGCTTCCGATCGGCGCCGCACTCACGGCGATCGCGGTCGTGGTGATCGCGGGGTGGGCGTGGCGGCGAAGGAGGAATCGCGCGCGCGCGCCGGCGCTCGGCGGTGGCGTCGATCGAGCCGGTTGCATCGGTCGCGCCGATCTCGTCGCGCTCGGTCTGGAAGGCGTGCTCGCACTCGGAATCATCGGCTGGCACGCGACGCAGGCGCCGCGCCGGCGATCACCGCCGCCGCCGCTGTGGCCCGCGGTCGCGCTCGAAGTGAGCCCGGAGGCGAAGAGCGGCGACCACGCGCGATTCCCGACGGTGCAGCAGGCGATCGACGCGACCAAGCCAGGAGACGTCGTGCGCGTCACTCGCGGCACGTACGGCGCGGCGCGCGTGGCCCACGGCGTGACGCTCGTCGCCGATCCGATCGATGGCGCGACGCTGACGCGGCTCGAGATCGTCAACCTTCCGGCCGGCGAGCTGGTCGCGATTCTCGGCTTCACCTTCGCCTCCCCGGCAGTCGGCGAGCCGCCGCCGGAGATCCGCGTCGAGCAGAGCGCCGGAACGATCGTGCTCGAGCATCTGCGAGCCGCCGCGGGCGGCGCCGCGCCGCGTCTCGTGGTCGATCAGAGCACGAACCTCCATCTCTTCGATGTCGACCTCGCGGCGCTCGAGTCGACGCAGGGTCAGCTCTCGCTTGCACGCTGCCACGTGGCTGGCGGCGTCGTCGCGAACGGCGGCGTGCTCCTGCTCAATCACACGACGTTGAGCGACACCACGCGGCCGGCACTCACGCTTCGCGACGGCGCGGTCGCGCGTTGCTCGATGGTGACGGATGCGATGGACGTGCCGTCGCAAGAGGTCGACGCCACCTCGTCGCTCACCTTCCTCGACGCGACCGATCCCGACCTCACGATCGACCACGCACTCAACGTCGATGGGAGCGCCAACGTGACGATCACGGGACCGCCCAACGCCAGCGGCACACTGCTCGTCTCGTCGCACCCCGCGCTGATCGTGCCGAGGAACCGCAAGAAAGGGCAGTTCATCGAGGTCGACTCGCAATCGGAGTACCTGCGCTTTCCGTTCAACCTGTCGTCGCACGGCGAGCTGCGCTACTTCGTGCCCCCGATGAGCGAGCGCTACCGGCCCGGCTTCGGGCTCTTCGTCCAGGCCTACTTCACCTCCGACGACGACCCGTCGCTGCGCACCGGGCTCATGGATGGCGGGTTGGCGGAGCCGCGGTGAGGCGCGCGGCCGCGCCGGCAGCGCACTGCTTGCAACGCAGCGCGTCGTGGCCGACGACGAAGAGCGTCGCGGCCGGCTCGCCGCACGCTTCGCACGGCGGCGCCTCGACCGCTTTCGTCAACGGGCTCCAGAAGAGCCGCCGCCGCGTGATCTCGCGACCGACGTGCAGCTCGACGGGGATCGCCATCACCGGGACGAGGAGCCGGCAGGCGGCGAGCCCGCGCACCTGCACGCGAATCGCGAGGCGATCGCGGAGCCCGGAAAGCTTCGCGGCGCGGTCGCGGTCGATCGCGGCGCGCTTGTCGGCGAGCAGCGCCGCAGCCGCGTCATCGCCGTGGCTGCGCGCCGCCCGTCGATCGTGCTCAGCGAGCAGGTCGGCGTAGTAGGCGGTGATGCGCTGCTGGTCGCGAACGGCGCGTCGCTCGATGGACTGGCGGAAGGCGGCGAGCCGCGCGACCAGCTCGCGGCGCGCGGCGCGCTCGATACTCGCCAGCACCTGCTCCAGCGGACGAGCGGTCGCCGTGTCGGCCCACGGTCGGTTCGTCGGATCGGCGGGATCGATCGCCGACGACGGGACGATGCCGAGCGACTCCTCGTTGACGCGGATCGCGAGGAGCCCTTCGTGCCGTGTCTCCGAGGTCGCCGTGAAACGGAGCCGCACGTCGAGATAGCTCGCGTGGGATTCGCTCGCGCCACCGATCACCACCTTGGCGTCGGCGAAGGCCACCACCGCGCGAACGGCCTCGGCGAGGCGATCGCGCTTCAAGTAGCGCTCGCCGAGCCGGACACGCGCGACGACACCGCGCCGCCGGACGAACGCCAACAGCCGCTCGAGCAGCGGGCTGCCGATCGTCGCGAGGTGCGCGTCGCCGTTTGCGCTGGCGCTTCCGCTCACGCTCCCGCCATCGGGCTTCGCCAGCAGCAGCCGCGCCGCCTCCGGCAGCTCGAGCACCGTCGCGAGATCTTCCGGCAGCAGCACGTCGAGCCCGCATTCGTCCGGCTCGACGATCGCGCCGTGGCGGACCAGCGCGCCGTGCAGCAGCGCCCGCACGGGATCGTGCGCGTGCCCTCGCTCGTGCGCGACCCCACTCACGACTCGAACTCCTCGGCGAAGAGCGCCTCGTCGAGCGCGCGCGCCTGGTCGTAGCTCGCGCGCGCCGCCGCAAGCTGCTCGCCGAGCCGCGCCAGCGCCGCCGCCGCGGTCGCATCGTCCGCGCTGCCCGACCAGGCGTCGAAGACCTGCTCGGCGAACTCGCGCTCGTCGGTCAGCTCGCCAAGGATGAGGTCGAGCTCGCCGACCACCAGCTCGAAGAGGTTGATCTTGCGATCGAGCACGTCGAGCAGGTGGTCCTCGACCGTCCCTTCGGCGGAGAGGTTGTAGATCGTGACCGGCCGCGTCTGGCCGATCCGGTGGATGCGGCCGATCCGCTGCTCGATCCGCATCGGGTTCCACGGCAGGTCGAAGTTGCAGAGCGCGTCGGCGAACTGGAGATTGCGCCCTTCGCCGCCCGCCTCGGTCGCCAGCAGAATGCCGCATTCGCCACGGAAACGGTCGATTGCGGCATCTTTGGCCGCGCCGTCGAGATCGCCGTGGAACGCGACGTGGGCGAGCCCCTCGCGGTCGAGGCGGCGTGCGAGATAGGTCTGCGTCGCGCGAAACGCCGTGAAGACGACCAGCTTGTGGCCGCGGCGGGCGAGCGCCGCGAGGGCATCGGCCTTGCTCGACGACGACAGCGCCGCCGCCTGCGCCGCGAGCCGCTCGACCTGCTGCGCAACCTCGCCCGCCAGCCGACCCGACGCCAGCAATCGGCCAAGCGTCATGCCGACGGCATCGGGGCTCGACGCCGCCTCGCGTTGGAGGATCTGCAACGTCAAGCGATCGAGCCCGTTGCCGGCCCGCAGCTGTGTCTGGACCTGCGCCCGCACCAGCGCCGAGATCCCCGCGTAGAGCTCGCGCTCCCCACGGCTCGGCGGCAGCCGGATCGTCTCGGCGCGGCGCGGTGGCAGGCGGACGTCCACGTTCGCTCGCGTGTTGCGGATCATCACCTCGCCGAGCAGCTCGCGCAGCTTCTCGCGCTGGCGCGGCGAGGTTGGATCACCGCGCACCACATAGTCGCGCCGGAACTGGGCCGCGGTCTTCAAGTGGCCCGGCTTCAGCAACGTGACGAGGTTGTAGAGCTCCATCAGGTCGTTCTGGATCGGCGTCGCCGTCAACAGCAGCAGGTGGCGCGAACGCAGCGAGTCGACCAGCTTCCACGCCGCGCTGGCGCGGTGGCGCAGCCGATGCGCCTCGTCAACCACGATCAGGTCGAACGCGCGCGCGATGAGCAGCTCGCGGTTGCGCGGATGGCGGGCCGCGTCGATCGAGAGCAGCAGGCGCTTTTGGCTCGCGAGGAACGCCGCCGGATCGCTGCGATAGGCCGCGTCCTCGCTGGTCGCGAAGTCGAGCCCGAACTTGGTTGCCAGCTCCTCACGCCACTGCCCGACCAGCGCTGCTGGCACCAGGATCAGCACACTCTCGACCAACGAGCGGAGCAGGTACTCCTTCAAGATCAGGCACGCCTCGACCGTCTTCCCGAGCCCCACCTCGTCGGCCAGCAGCGCGCGGCCGCGCAGATCGCGCAGCGCGCGCCGCACCGCCTCGATCTGATGGCGGAACTGGGTGACCCCCTGCACGTGATCGAGCGCGAGCAGCGCCTGGAAACCGTCGAAGAGCGCCAGCTCCTCCGCCTCGATGCGCAAGACATGGTCGACCGGATCGTCGAAGGAGCTGTGCGCGAGTGCCGTGGCGATCGCCGAGAGATCGAAGTCGAAGGTGACGTCGATCGGTGGCGGGGTGGCGGGGGCCAATGCGACAGATGCCAACGAAGCAGACGGCAGGGCAGCGGATGGCGCGGCGACGAGTGACGCGGCGGCGAGCGCCGGGACGGCCGCACGTGGCGTCGTCACGAAGGTCGCTGCGCCATTCCCGGCGGCCATCGACGCAGCCATGGATGCCGGCTTTCCAGCCGCTCGATCCCTGCCGTTCGCTTGTCGCGCGCGTTGGACCTTGCGTCCGTGCGTCGTGATGGAGCGGACCAACTGCGTCACCACCGGCGGGAGTTGCGCGAGCAAGTCCTTGGGTATCCGATCGATCAGGACCAGCGCCGCGTCCGGCTCACCGCGCAGCTCCAGATCTTGGATCAGATCGAAAACGGCCTCGGTGTCGAACGGCTCACCGCAATCGAACGCCTTCGCCAACTCGCTCGCGGCCTCGCGCGGAACCTGTTTGCGCAGCAGAAAGGCCCGGACGACGTGGCCGCGACCGTACGCGGGATCGATCCGCAACGCCTTCTCGCACGCGAGCAACGCCGCGCCGTGACGCCCCGCGCGATACTCCTCGAGCGCAACCGCTGCGTGCCCTTCGGCCAGCCCCTGCGTCTCGCGCCGGGCCTTCTTCCGCCGCACCTCTTCCCGGTGACGCAGCCGCTTGTCGTCCCGATTCGAGCCCAAGGTGGCGAGGTCCCCTCCGGCAGGCAGTTCGAGCCATCGGCGTCGGCACCGACGTCGGTGCGTCACCTTGCCGACGAGGGCGCGGGCGTCAAGCGTTCACCGCGCGAGTCGGCGACTTGCGAACGCGTTGTGCACGTCCAGATCAGCGAAGGCGCCGAAGCGCGTGTCGTGTCTCACTCTCATGGGCACCGAAGTTCGCCGGCTCGGCACGCGTTATCCTCGCCCGACGCGCCGCAGGAAGCCGGGAGCAGTTGCGAGTGAACGAGCCCGAGGAACGCGCACCGCCGTCCATCGTTGCACCACCGCCACGCACGCGGAGGATGCGCCGCTCCACGCGCCTGCTGCTCCTCGCGGTCCTGAACCTGGCCTTCTTCTCGATCTGTGGATTGGGTCTCGAGTTCGCCCTGCGCTGGTACCGGGAGGGTGGACCGATCGCGGCGCTGCGCTCGCTGAAGCACGGGAGCTACGCGCCCTCGCAGAGCACTGGAGCGGAGTGGTTCATCTACGACGAGGAACTCGGCTACCGGCTCAACCCTGCCCAACCCGCGATCAACCAGCAGGGCATCCGCCACGCCGAGATCGCGCGCGAGAAGCCGGCCGGTGAGCGCCGCCTCTTCTTCGTGGGCGACTCCGTGGGTTGGAGCGAGGGCGGCTTCGTGGATCTGCTTCGCGAGCGTCTGACGCGCGCTGCCGACTCGCACGTCCTGGCCGTGAATGCCTCGGTTCCGGGCTACACGACCTGGCAGGAGCGCATCCTCCTCGAACGCGAGCTGCTACCACTGCGTCCCGACCTCGTCGTCCTCCAATACTGCATCAATGACAACCACCGCTTCCTGCATCACCTGACCGACGATCACCGCTGGCTCATGACCGAGGAGGCACGCCAAGCCCTCGTGCCCGGAGGCGACGGCTGGTTCGAGTCGCTGACGCGCGCGAGCTACCTCGTCCTCACGCTTCGCATGCAGCTCATGGAGCCGCGCAAGGACGCCGACGATGTGTTCCCGTGGCGGAGCACGCCTTCGATTGGCGCCGCGTGGCGGGAAGAGACCTGGCCGATGATCGACGAGCAGGTTCTCGCGATGCAGCGCGGGCTCGCGGGCGTCGGTGGCCGGCTCGCGGTCGTCGCGTTCCCGTCTCTCTCCCAGCTCAATCCCGCGGCGGCGCAGCGCGATCGCGACTACACCTTCTTCCCGCAACGGCAGCTCGCCGCCATCTGCACGCGTGCGAAGCTGCCGTTCTTCGACCTTGCGCCCACCTTGGGCGCGGTGACGCCGACCGCCAAGCTCTTCAAGGACGACCTCCACCTCACGCCCCGCGGCCACGGAGTCGCCGCAGAGGCGATCCACGACTTCCTGTTGCGCGAGCGGCTGATCGAGTGAGGGCCGAGTCGGGCTCGCCTGACACATCTGGGCCGACAGACAGGATCGCCTGCCAACCAGTTCGTCGAGCCGAAGCTGATTGGGCCGTGCGCGGGCGCCTCTACTCCTGTTTCACCGACTCCTTCACCGGCCCCTCCGATTGCAGCCACGCCACCAGATCGAGGATCTCCTCACGCGTGAAGGTGACCAGTAGCCCCGTCGGCATCGGGGAGAGCTTGCTCTTCTTCTCGGATGCGACGGTGTTCTTGGCGATCGTCTGGGTCTTGTCGGGCTCCTGGAGATTCTCGGCAATCACGTAGGACGCGGCGTCCTCCTTCACGATGCGGCCGATCACGTCGCGGCCGTCCTTCAAGAGGAAGACGTGGTTCTCGTAACCTTCCTGCAACACGGCCGAGGGCTCGAGGAGCTGCTTCAACAGCTCGGCGTCGCGGTACTTCTTGGCGATCGCACTCAGGTCGGGCGCGCTCTTGATGCCGTCGCCACGGAAGTAGTGACACTTCACACAACCGGCCTCGGAGAAGCAGAGACGGCCACGCTCGCGCGAGCGACCTCTCTCCCAACCGGATGCAAGCAGTGGCTTCAGGTCGTCAAGGGTCCACATGCCCTGGAAGGTGCGTGTCGACGCCGGCGCCTCCGAGTCGAGCTTGCCATCACGCCCGACGCTGCCGACGGCTGCGCTAGATGCGGTGGCCGCGGCTGCGACGGCAACTGCATTGGCCTCCGCGGCGACCGCGTCCTCCACCCGCTCCACCACTCGCATCACGCCATTCATCACGCGCCAGTGGCCAGGAAAGGTGCAAACGTAGGGATAGTCGCCCGGCGCGGCGGGCGCCACGAAGCGCAGCGTCTTCGAGTCACCGGGGAGCAGGAGATGGATCGGGAAGAGGATGGCGGGCAGGTCGGGAATGAAGCTCCTCGCCTGCGCGTTCGCGTCGGTCGCCATCGTCTCGGCGGCGGTGCCGACGGCTTCGAGCGTGCCCGGCTGGGTGATCACCAGGTTGTGTGGCATCAGGTCGTTGTTCTGGAAGACGATCGCCACCGGTTTGTTCGCGGCGACGGTGAAAAGGCGCCGGTCGTAGAGCATCTGGTGTGGGATCGTGCGAATCAGGATCGTGGAGCCGCCGAGCTCCTGCAGCTCGCGGCGGCGCGCGCGGGCGGCGTCATCGGGAAGGCCATCCGTGAGCCGTTTGCCGAGATCGAGCGCCGCCACGACGTCGCCGCGCGTCCGCTCTTCGGCCGCGACACTGCGCGCAAACGCGACGATCGCGTCGAGGACAGCGCCGGCGGCGGCGGGCTCGCCCTTGGCAGACTGCAGGTGGTCGAGCAGCTCGAGCGACTCGCTCACGAAACGTCCTTCGCGCACCAGTGTGCATCCATCCGCGAGCCGCTCGCGCTCATGACCGGCGATGCGCGTGACGGCGCGGATCGCGGCCGGCCGCAACCGGTTTCCCTCCGTCGCTTCCAACTGAGCGAGCGGGATCGACTGCCGTTCGAACCCCGGCCCGCTCCAGGTGAGCTTCAACCCCTCATAGCCGGCCTGATCGAAATAGCAGAGCTCGAACGAATGTGCTCCCGCCGCAAGCGCGCAACTGCCGGTGATCTCTCGCATGCCGTGGTCGTCGTCGTTGTCGACCACCAACTGGCCGTCGACATAGAGCCGCGAGCCGTCGTCCGACTCGAGATGGAAGCGATAGTCGCTGGCATGCTCGATTCGCAACGTCGCGAGGAAACGGAGCGCGAACGAATCACTCTTCTCGAGACCGGGCAGGTCGACGCCGACGGCATCGACGGTGCGCGTCGCGGCGCATTCGAGGCGCGAGAAGAGCTCGCGCGCGGCGCTGCGCATGCGGACCGGGTAGTAGTGGACGGTCAGGCCGGGCGGGGCGCTCGGTGCCGCGCGCTCGAACTGGAGCGGCCGGATGCGGTCGTAGGCCGCTTCAGCACGCGCTGCGTCCACATGGAGCAGCGCGCCGAGGAACGAACAGAGACCGTCTGCCGTCGTCGAGCACTCGCTCCAACTGCGCTCGAGATCGCCATCGAGCGCAATGCAGGCGGCGCGCGCGAACGCGCCGGTCTCCGGAAGCTGACTCGACGCCGCCAACGCCACGAGCGCCGCTCGATCGGGCGCCGCGAGCTTCACCTCCGCCAGCAACAACATCCCGAGCGCGTACTGCACGTGCCGCGCGTGCATCCCCCCGCGGCGATCGACCGCCTCCATCGCTCGCATCAGCTCGGCGCCGCGCGTCGTGCCGTGCTGCGCCGCAAGCTCGCTCGCCGCCACGAGGCGCTGCTCGTCCGACGTGCCGTGTTGTGTCAGGAGCGCGTCGAGCACGGGCGTCGTACGCGGCAGGAAGCGGAGCTCGCTGTCGGAGACGCGCGCGACCAGCCACGCCACGCCGGCATCGTTGTCGGCGAGCGACAGCTCTCCTGCCGCGAGCGCGCGCCGCCACACCGCGTCGAGCGTCCGCATCGTCTCCCCGAACGCATAGTCGAGAAAGCGATCCATCGGCTGGCGCAACACGTCGAGCGCGACCGCCGCCGCCTGTGGCTCGTCGAAGAAGCTCGCCGCCACGACGGCTTCGAGCCGGACGCGCGGATCGGAGTCGCGTGCCGCGTCGCGAAGCCGCACGAGCGGCCGCTCCGCCGTGTGACGGCCGAAACGGACCACGCGAACAGCGGCCGCCCGCACGCGCGCGTCGGTTGAATGCAACAGACTATCGAGCAGCGGCTCGTCGATCACACCATGCTGCTGTTGCAACCAGAGTGCTTCGAGCCGATGGTGCTCGCTACCGAGGTCCGAGCCGTCGCGACCACCATTTCCCGAATCACGGTTCCCGGATCCGCCACCGCCGAACTGCGCCGCCCATGCTCTGGCCGCCGCCACCACCTCGCCCGAATCCCGACCCGACAGCTCGAGCCGCGCGCGATAGCGGACACGATCCTCCGGCTCCTTCAGCAGCTCCAGCAATTGTGGTATCGGCTGCCCGGCGATCGCCTTCGGTTGCAACAGCGGCCGCTCGATGCAACTGATCCGGTAGACGCGGCCATGAGTGTGATCGCGATTCGGGTCGCGCAGGTGGTGTTGCATGTGACCGATGATCGGGTTGTACCAGTCGAGGAAGTAGACAGCGCCGTCGGGACCGACCTCGACGTCGACCGGCCGGAAGCGCGGGTCGGTGCTGAATACCAGCGGATCGACCTCGCGCGCGGCGAAGCCGGAGCCGGCGTCCTCGAAGTGGTATTGGAAGATTCCCTGGAAGCCGATCACGTTGCAGGCGAGGTAGTTGCCCTGGTTCGCGGCCGGGAAG
>CAYRQC010000529.1:0-5570 GCA_964426265.1 uncultured Phycisphaerales bacterium
CCACGCGAGCCCCGCCGCCGCGAGCGGCGCCACCAGCGGCACCACCAGGTCGTGGCGCGCGAACGTCCACGCGCACAGCGCGCCGTGGCTCGCCAGCAGCAACAGCCATCCCGTCACCGCGATCCAGAGCGGCGCGAGGCACAACGCCGTCGCCACCATCCCGAGCACGATCGTGAGCAGCGGCGCGATCCAGTGCGGCGCGAAGCGGAGCGCGTGCCCGGTCATCACCATGTCGGCGACCACGGCATGCGCCACCACGCCCGGAGTGCGGGACGACAGCGGCGTCGGCACGAAATCGCTCGCCGCACCGGTCGCGGTCCATCCGACGAAGACAAGCTTGCCGTCAAGCGCGGTTGCCATCTCGGCTCGCGCCTTCGCGACCTCCGTGGAATCGCGGTCGCGCGCGCGATCGAAGGCGAGGAGATCGCGGAACGGCTGCAGCTCTGCCTGCTCGTCGGCGGAGAGCGGTTTCTCCTTCGCGGCCTCTTCCGCCTCCTCGATCCGGAAGCGCGCCTCATCGCGGACGGCTTGCAACTGCGCCTCGCCCGTCGTGCCGAGCCCGAGCCCGGTCGCGATCTCCGCCGCCAGCGCGCGTTGCCTCAGCGCCTGCGTGGCGAGGTCGCGCTCCCCTTGCGCGATGTCGAGCGCCCGTCCGAGCGAGTAGCGCGGCGCCACGCGCAACCATGCGTCGGAGTCGTGGTTCGCGCCTTGCCGCGGCGTCGGCCAGCAGAGCCAGAGCTCGCCATTCTCGAGCGGTAACTGGATGCCACCGACGATGAGCTCGCGGGGCGTGCCGCGAGCTGTGGTCGGTGGGAGTCCGAGATGCACCAACGCACCCGCGATGCCAAGCTGCAGCGCCTCTCCGCCGAGCACGTTGCGTCGCGCGGCGACGACGCGCAATGCACCGTCGCGATCGGCCGTGAAGTTGACGAAGCCGGCTCCCTTGCAGACCTCGGCCAGCTCGACGAGCGGCGCCTTGGCGAAGAGTGGCCCCTCTCCATTGCCCGGCAGGAAGCGGGTGGCGAGCGCGCGCCACGCGCGCTCCTGCGCATGCACCGTCGCGAGCAACGCCAGCTCGCGCCGGCCGAGCCGGAAGCTGCTGTCGGCGGGCTGGAGCGCCGCGATCAGCTCGTCGAGCGGGAGCAGCTCACCGCGCGCGCGGCTGCGTTCGCGCAATTCGTGTTGCAGCTCGACCATGTGCGACTGGCGTTGTGCGGCGCCGCGTGCGTCCTCGTCGCCGAGGTCGATCGCGACCACCGAATGCGTCGCCGCGATGGCGTCGCGCACGCTGGCGTCACCCGTTGACTCGCCCTTCGTCTCCTCCGCTTCGGTGAGGAGCAGATCGAGCACGACGGTCTTGGCACCGGCGCGCGCCACCTCGCCGAGCGCCATGCCGAGCCGCTCGCGCGGCCACGGCCATCGTCCGCCGACCTCGAGGGCTCCATCATCGACGTCGACGAAGCAGAGATCGGAGTGGAGCGGCGCCACGCGTCCCGGCGCCCGCGCGAACCGCAGGTCGATCGACTGGCGCTCCCACAGCTCCATCACCGGCAGCAGCCGCGCGAGCAGCACCACGATCGTCAACGCAACACCGAGTGCGATGACTCTCCGCTGGTGGCTGGCGCCTGTTTGCCGGGGCTGCATGACCTCGATATCGGCGGAGTGGGACAGCGACCTCATCGTGTCGCGGCGCCCGCCGAAAGGAAAGGGCGGCGCCGATCGCGCTTGCTCACCCCTTCAACCGCCGATGCGGCCGATTCCGCGCTCGCATGATCAGCGCTCCCTGGAACCGATCAGGAGCCGACCTTCACCAGCTCGATGTCGAAGATCAGCGGCGTGTTTGGCGGGACTCTCGGCGACTTGCCCTTCGGTCCGTAGGCGAGGTCGCTGGGGATCTCGAACCGGAAGCACGATCCCTCCTTCATCAGTTGCAGGCCTTCGATCCAGCCCTTCATCAGGCTGCCGCGCAGTGCAAAGGTCGCCGTCCACTCGCGCAGCAGCGACGAGTCGAGCAGCGTGCCGTCCTCGAAGAACCCGGTGTAGACGACGGTGACCGAGTTGGTGACCTTCGGTTGCACGCCGCTGCCCTCTTTCAGGATCTCGTACTTGAGGCCGGACGCGGTCTTCGTCTGCTTCGCCGGATCGGGCTTGGTGAAGGTGATCGGCCTGATTCCGGCCAGCTCGATCTCCCAGATCGTCGTCGACCCGGGCGGCAAGTAGGGCTGCCCGAACCAGCGCAACCGTTCGCAGAGCGCGGCCGGGACCTCGAATCGATAGCGCGCGCCGAGCGTCAGGAGCTGCGGCGCGATCTGCATCAGCCGGATCGGCATGTTGGCCGCGCGGCCGCAGTAGTGGCGCTGGCTGATCTCCGTCGCCTCGATGAGGCGGCCCTCGGTGTTCCAGATCGCGAACCGCAGATCGAGGGCATCGTCGGGCTTGGGAGGCTCTCCGTGCCCCTCGATGATCGGCTCGTAGATGAGCCCCGACTCGCTCTTCTTCTGCTTGGTGGGATCGCCCGGACGGAGTCGCGGCCCCGGCTCGAACGCGAACAGCTCGAGCTCGAAGATGAGGGTCTCGTTCGGCGCGATCCCCGGCGGATCGCCGCTCGCGCCGTAGGCGATGTTCGGCGGGATCGTGAGCTTCCAGTGCGCGCCCGGCGTCATCATCTGGAGCGCTTCGTTCCACCCCTCGATCACGGCGCCGATGGAAGTCTCGGTCGGCGCCGGGTGATTCCGCGACGAGTCGAAGACCGATCCGTCGAGGTGCCACCCGGTGTAGTGCACCACCACCTTGTCGCCGAACTTCGGGCTCGTCCCGGGCGGTCCGACCTTCAGCACGCAGTACTTGAGTCCGGAGGCGGTGGTCGTCACGGGCTCGACATCGGCGGGCAGCTTCGGGACGGCGTTCTGGACGGGTGGCAGCAGGAAGGAGGCCGACGTCAACAGAGCGAGGAGACTCACGAGTCTGCTCCTGGGACGAGGGGCGTGGAAAGCGTGGGGCGGGCGAAACGAAAGGGAGCATACGACGGGGCGTGAGGCGATCGACGACCGTCCAGCACTCGAAGCTTGAATGCCACCGCGCCGCCCGGCGCGAGTGCCGGACGGCGCGGTGTGAAGCTCGCCGTCGTTCCGCTTGCGGAGTGTTGGATCGACTGCGCCCCGCTTCGAGCAGTTCCCCGACCTACCGGATGTCCACGCGAATCATGTTCGAGAGGTTTCCGGAGCTCCCACTCGAGACAAACGCCTGCACGAAGAAGCTCGCCGGGACTTCGAAATCGGGCGGGATGTCGACGTCGATCATGCTCGGCGCACTCGACCATTCGACGAACTCAGTGGGCTGGAAGACGTCGAAGAGGAAGGCGCCGAGGGGTGGGATCGGCGTGAAGCCCTCCGCCGTTCCGACGATCAAGAGCGCCGGCAGGCCAGGAGTGCCGTCGAGCCGCACCGTGATGACGCCGCCCGGACGCGGGTCGCCGAACATCGAAAGCGCGACGTTCGAGAACTCGAAGGCACCCATGTCGAGAAGGTCGGCGCGATCGAAGTTGGCGTCGAGCAGGCGCACGTTGCCGTCGAGCGAGATCTCGTAGCCGCGCGTCAGCACGAACGCGGGATCGCCGGTGTCGACACAGGGCGAGTCGGGCAAGAGGCGATAGTCGCCGAACATGGGCGCGACGAAGTGTGGGCTCGCGCCGAGGTTGCCGACGCCCCCGAGGTTGCCGGTCCAGCCCTCGACATCGCTGTAGTCGATCGCGATCGAGCCGGGCGGGCCGGAGAGCTGCGCCTTCTCGTTCTGCACGTGGCCGGAGTCGTTGTCCCAGAGGATCGTGTTCTTCACCACCAGCGCGCCCGCCGCCGGATCGTCGGTCTGGAGGCCACCACTGCTGGACGAGCCATCGACGTGGTTGGCGACCACGGTTCCGCCGAGAACCGTGACGATCGGACCACCGCCCACCGTCGCGGCATGCACCGCGCCGCCCTTGGGCCCGGCGTTGTTGAAGAGGAACGAGTCGATCACCGTGACCGCGCCGCCGCCGCCGCCCGCGGGCACGACGCGCAGTGCGCTCGACTCGATCCCGGCACTGTTGAAGTCGAAGACACAGCGCACGAAATCGCCGTGCTCGACCACCGCTGCTCCGCCGCGGTTGGCGAAGTTGTTGAAGCAGCGGGTGTCGCGCAGCGTGACGGTGCCGCTGCCCGAGTGGGCGAACGCGCCACCGTCGTTGGCGGTGTTGAAGTCGAACTCGGAAAACTCGATGGTCACGTCGGAGTCGACCGCGTTGATGCCACCGCCGCGCCCACTCGAAGCATGGCAGTCGACCACGAGGCTGCCGAGGAGATGAAGGCTGCCGCTGTCCACCAAGATGCCGCCGCCATCCTGTGCGTTTCCGGCGGCGATCGTGCAGCCGGCGAGCGTCGCGTGACCGCCGAGGACCCGGACGTTCACACCATCACTGGAGGTGTCGTTGCCGGCGCTGATCTCACAACCGTCGATGGTTGCGGTCACATCGGTGCTGAACGTGACGACGTGGCGGCTGTTGTCGCTGACGTTGGGATCGTTGCGTCGGAGGTCGCCGCTCAGTGTGGTGTGGAAGCGACCCGGGTCCCGTTCGTCGGCCGGACCGCCGCCGCTGACACCGCGGAAGCCGCCGAGCACGACGACTCCGTTCCCGATCTGGATGGTTGCGTCGCGGTCGAAGCGGGTGCGGCCTGGTCCACCGTCGGGCATGTAGAGGCCCTGGGCGACGCGGACCTCGTCCCCCGGCAGCGCCTTGTCGAGCCCGCCGTTGATGCTGCGAAACGCCGTGCTCCAGCCCTTGCCGTCGCCGCCGACGGGGGCGCTGTCATCGACGTACCAGACACTCTGCGCCGAAGCGGCGCTGCAGAGCGACCCGATCGCGATGGCACTCAACAGCGGCCGGCGTGCTGAATTCCGTGAACTCTGCGGACCTGTCTGCATGGGGCTCTCCAGGTGGGGACGCGGGCTGATCTTGCGACGGGGCATGCAACCCGCCTGCCATCGCGAGGTTCCGGGTCGCCCCGAGTAACGTGCCGAGCGATGCCGCTCCCCCCGCTTCCGATCGACGGACGCCTTGCCGAGATCGTGGCCGTCGTGCGCGAGCGAGGGGCCGTCATCGTCTCGGCGGAGACGGGAGCTGGCAAGACCACGCGTGTGCCGCCGGCTCTCCTCGACGCGGGGCTCGGCGCGGGGCGCCAGTGGTTGTTGCTCGAGCCGCGGCGGCTGGCGGCGCGCGCGGCCGCTCGGCGGATCGCGGCCGAGCGCGCGGTCCGGCTCGGCGAGGAGGTCGGCTATCACGTCCGCTTCGATCGCTGTGCGAGTCCGCGCACGCGGCTGCTCGTCGTGACGGAAGGGATCGCGCTGCGCCGGCTGCAGGACGACCCGTTCCTCGAAGAGGTCGGTGGCGTGCTGTTCGACGAGTTTCACGAGCGGAGCCTCGAAGCCGATCTCGTGTTTGCGCTGGTCGCCAAGGTGCGACGCGAGGTGCGCCCCGACCTCGCGATCGTCGTGATGTCGGCGACGCTCGATGGGGCGGCGGTGGCGGCGTTTCTCGC
>CAYRQC010000530.1:0-8574 GCA_964426265.1 uncultured Phycisphaerales bacterium
TCGGCGTGCGCGGCGTGCGACAACGAGGCGGCTCCGTGCGAGGGGGCACCGGGGAGGCCGGCGGGGGTTGCAGCGTGAGCTGCGGCGTTGGCAGCAGCGTCAGCACCGCCGCTCCTCATCACCATGACGACCACCGCGAGCAGCACCCCGACGATCCCGGCGAGGTTGCGCACCTTCGGCCAGTCGATCGGTGGGCCCGCAGGCTCTGCGGCGTGGCCGTGCTCGTCATGACCCGGTCCATCGTGACCGTGGGGATCGCTGCTGCTCATGCCGGACACTCCGCGTTGCGATGGACGATGGTGAGACCAAGCGCGCGTTTGTAGCTGGCAGCGCACCGAGGCTCAACGGCGGCGCGGCGAGCAGCGACGTAAGCTCACCGTGACCAGGAGCCGACGATGACCTTCTCCCAAGCGGGCGCGCTCGCCGCGATCGCGACGCTGACTGCCTCGCTGGCGGTACAGACCATCCCGAAGGAGGAGGAGCTCAAGCGCTACCGCCGCGAGCTGGCGCCTGGCCTGCCGGTCGCGAAACGGCTCACGGCGATCCAGAACGTCGCCTACTTCGATTCGCTGCCGATGGCGAAGCTGCTGGTCGACTCGCTCACCGCGACGCTGAAGAAGATCGAAGAGCTCGACGCCGAGCGCGCCGAGATCGACACCCAGCTCGAACGGCTCCTCAAGGCGCAGATCGAGAAGGGCGGCAAGAACGGCACGCCCGACTACGCCGGTGTCGATTTCCTGCAAGCGAAGCAGAAGCGGATCGGTGGCGAGATCGGCGTCGAAGAAGAGGTCGTCCGCGCCTACGTCGCGGGGCTCGGCTCACTGAAGCACGCCGAGTCGCTCGACCTGCTGCTGGCGCAGCACCCGAAGAAGCCGGCGCGGTTGCGGACGACGCTGATCCAGTCGCTCGGCGGGATCGACAACGGACGAGTGGCGGAGTACCTGATCGGGCTGCTCGGCGACTCGGTGTTCGAGCTGCGGGTGACGGCTGCCGCGGCGCTGTTGAAGCAGAAGCCGGAGTTCGTGCCGTCGAGCGCGCTCGCGCCGTTGCTGCGCAGCAGCGAGTGGCAGGAGCGGTCGCTCGGCATCGACGCGCTGGCGCGGATCGGCGATCGGACGGCGCTCGAGCTGCTCGTCAACCAGACGCCCAAGGAGACGGGCAAGTGCCTCGCCGACCTGTGCGGGCGGCTCGAGCAGCTCACCGGGCAGAAGCTCGGCAAGACTCCGCCGGCGTGGGTCGCCTGGTGGCAGAAGGCGCGCGACAGCTACGAGGCACGCGGCATCGACATCCGCCAATCGGCGCAGATCCTCAAGGAAGAGGGGAAGTACGCCACCTTCTTCCACGTGAAGTTCGACTCGCTGAAGGTGGTCTACGTGATCGACATCTCGGGATCGATGACCGCCGCCGTCGACGACTACCAGAACGAGCACCCCGCGCCCGGCAAGTCGCGCATCGACCTGGCGCGCCGCGAGGTGAAAGCGTCGATCAGCGCGCTGCCGCCCGAGGCGAGCTTCAACGTCATCGCCTACAGCGACGTCGTCATTCCATGGAACGACCGCAACATCCCGGCGACCGCGGACAACAAGAAGAAGATCTTCGAATGGCTGGACGGCCTCGCCGCGGTCGGCCAGACCAACATCTTCGACGCGCTCGAGAAGACGTTCGAGCTCGCTCCGCAGTCGACCAAGGACAAGTACTACGCCACCACCGGCGACACCATCCTCTTCATGAGCGACGGCGGCCCCACCTGTGGTCGCACCACCGACTGCGCCGAGATCCTGCGCGAGGTCGCCCGCTGGAACGAGACCCGCCGCATCACCATCCACACCGTCGGTATCGGCGCGCAAACGGTCGAGCTCTTCCTCACGGACCTGGCGAAGCAGAACGGGGGCCAGTCGACGTTCGTGCGGAAGTGACCGGGCGTGAGTGGCGAGACGCGCTGAAAACGATCCGTGAAAAGTGACAAGCTTCTGACGAGCCGCACAGGAGCCCCTGAACTACTTCGATCCGCCGTCGTACGATCCAGGTCCAAGCGCGCGCGACCTCCCGCCCGAGGCCCGCGACCGCCGAAGATCGTTGGAACTCGTCAAGCCCATGCACCCGCCAAACCGACGGGTGCGCGCGGCCGAATGATTGAAGGAGACTGGCTCATGCGCAACCGGTGGTGGCAAGGTTTCTGTGGGCTCGTCGTCGCAGCAGCGGCAAGTGGGCCAGCGCTGGCACAGGACAACGTCGCGAAGGTCGGCGACCATCCGACCTACTCGTGGCAGGCGCCGATGACCAATGGTCAGGGCGTGAAGAGCCTGGCGGACCTCAAGGGTCGGCCGGTCGTCGTCGAGTTCTGGGGAACGACCTGAGGACCTTGCGTCGGGTCTGCCGTGCCGCAGGCCATCCAGATGCAAGAGAAGTACGGCGACGACGTGCAGTTCATGTTCGTCGAGACCGGATCGAACCCGGATGACATCGAGAAGTTCGCGCTCGGCAAGAAGTGGTTCAGCGACCACGCGATCTGGACCTCCGAGGCGCCGTTCGCCACGGGCTCGAAGTTCATTCCACACTGCGTCGTGCTCGGCAACGACGGCGAGGTCCTGATCAACGACAACCCGATGTCCGCGCATGCCGCCATCGAGGAAGCACTCGAGGCACAGCTCAAGCTCGCGAAGAAGGGCCCGAAGGATCTGTCGCCGGCCTGTGCGAAGGCGTGGCTCGATTTCGAGAAGGGCGGCTACGCGGCCGCGATCAAGTCACTCGAAGCAGTGGCGGAAGGCGCCGACAAGGATGCAGCCGACAAGCTCGCCAAGTCGCTCGGCTCGCGGGCCAAGGCGAAGGTCGCGCGGCTCGACTGGCTGATCGAGGCGGCCGAGTTCGAGCAAGCCGACAAGCTCGCGGCGGTGCTGGTGAAGGGCATGGCTGGCGGCAACCTCGAAGAGAAGGTCACCGAACTCGCTGCCAAGCTCACGGCGAAGGAGATGGCTCCCGAGCGCGAGGCGGCCAAGGAGCTCGAGAAAATCGAGAAGCGTCTCGCCAAGGACGGCCTCGATGCGGCGAGCCTGAAGGCGCTCACCAAGGTCGGCGAGAAGTACGCACAGACGCGCGCCGGCAAGCGGGCGGCGCACCTCGCGAAGGTCGCGAGCCTCTGAGGCTCTGATGCGCGTCAGTCGTCGGGCTTGCCGCCCTTGACCTGCGTCTCGGGCGGCAAGCTCTTCAGCCACTCCTCGTGGCTCATCTTCGGGTCGCCGAGCTTCGCCTGCGCCTCCGCGATCTTCGTCAGATAGGCCGCCGTCCCAACGCCTGATTTCGGGAGCTCGCGCTCGCCGACCAGGATCCACTCGGACGGTTCGAGCGAGGCGTCGTCGGTGCGCGGATCGAGCAGGAAGTTGCCCGGCGAGACGCTGAAACCGTCGACGCGCTTCAACCCGTCGTAGAAGAGGTCGATGTGCTCAAAGCAGGTGATGCCCGGGTAGAGCGTGCAGCCGCCGTCCACGTTCTCGGGATGCGGATCGTCGGCGCCGTCATTCGAAACGTGCCCGACCGCGAGCACGCAGCGCTCATTGCAGCCACGGATGAACTCGGGATCACGGAAGAGCCCGACTTTGGTGCGGTCGCACTGGCCGCAGGTGTCGTACTGGAGTGACAGCAGGAGCGGGACGTTGCGCGCCCGCGCCTCGGCCAGTGCGGCGGCCCACGTGTGGGCGAAGCGCAGCGGCTCGTCGGGCGGGATCGGCAGGCCGGCGCCGCGCCGCACGACACAGCGGAATCCCACTGTGCGATCGGCCACCTCCATCGGCTGCATGCAGAGATCGAAGGTCCGCAGGTTCAGCGGGTGGGGTGACGCCCAGCTACCGCCACGGATCATCACCGGGAGCGACTCACCGCGCCGACCGCCACCGGCATAGACGCGTTCGTAGACATTGCCGGCCATGTCGAAGAGGCCGAATGCACTCTTGCCCGCCGGATAGGAACCGACCGGCATCGGCATGTCGGGCCCCACGCGGCGATAGTTGGCACGGGTCGCGTCGGGATCGGCGTCGCCCCACGGATAGATGCGGCCTTCGCGACCGCCGGCGGCTCGCTGCCACTCCGCGAGCTGTGGCAGATCGCCGCCGACCCAACGGGCGTAGGCGAGCGCGCCCCATCCCGTGACGCCGAGCGCCGGCAGCTCCTCGCTCCCGGACTGCGGACGCCACCTGCCGGCGACCTTCTCCTGCCCATCCGCGACCGCGACGACCAGCGGCCGACCCTGCTCGTCCTGCTCCTTGCCGCTCGCGTCGAGGACGAAGTTCGCGAACTGGGCGAACTGCCGATTCGTCACCTCGGTCTCGTCGATCCCGAACGCGGCAACATGGACCCACTCGCCTTCCGGCTCGCTCGTCGGGCGCGGGAAGTAGGCGTTCATCCGGAAGTCGCCGGCCGGGATCCAGACGACCCGCGCGCCGTCGCGCGGCCGCGCGAAGAGCGCCATTCCTTCGGCATTGATGCCGAGTGGCCGGTAGCGCGCGGCTGCATCTTCGACGTCACTGGCACCGACCGCAAAGAGTGCAAGCACGAGCGGGGAAAGTGGGCTCATCGAGAGGCTCCGCAGGCACCACACGGTCACGGCGTCGAGTTTTCGGATGCTACCATCGCTCTCGAATCGTCCGGGACCGGTGCCGCACAGGACGCAAGCGTGGGCCCCACGAGTACCAACGTCGCGTTGCTCGGCATCGTCGTGCAGGCGATCAGTGCGCTGCTCCTCGCCGGCACCTTCACCGACCGCTCCGGAGGTTGCGGCGTTCATGCGGCGCCGCTGTTGTGTGGTGCTGGAGAAGCCGCTCGACCTGGAGCGCCTGCTCGAGATGGTGCGCGGGCACTTGGCGGGCGCGATCACTCCTTCGAAATCGGCAGTGGCGCGAGCGTGATCGGGTCGGCGGAAGGGCGCACGCGGCCGTAGTCGAGCGACTGCGTCTCGGTCGCGCCGCGCGCGTAGTACTCGCGCTCCTCGAGGGTGTCGGCGGAGAAGAGACCCTCCGCATCGATCGCAACGATGATCGGAGTCTCGAAAGTGATGGGCGGTGCCGGTGGCGCGGCAGTCATCGGCCAGAGCCAGAGCTGCGAAACGCCAAGCGCGTTGCCCTCGGCGTCGAGCGCGCGCCCGCGCAGCGTGCGTCCCGGCGCGAGATGGAGATCAACTCGAAACGCACTCCCGCGAGGCGGCGGCGAGGTCGTGACCACGGCGCGCGCGACTCCGGCCCGACCGCGCGCCACCAGCTCGATCGGCACTCCGAGCGGGATGTGTCGATACGAGGCCTCCGAGAAGCACTGCACAACCGCGTAGCGCCCGTCGGCAGTCGTGCCGCCCCGAGCGTTCGCGAAGCCGTCACCCATCGGCATCAGCAACTCGAAGTTTGCACCTGCGGCCGGTACACCCGACGCATCGAGAACCCGACCGGCGACGAGCCAGGTGTCGGGCGTCATGGCCGGCAACGTCCGCTGCTCGCCGGCTGAAAGCGGCGTGACTCGTTCGAGTTCGTCCTCGCCTCCGAACGAGATCCATTGGTTGCCGAGGTAGATCGACGCGTCCAGCTCTCCGGTCGGCAACGGCGTCGCGCGTGCCAAACCATCGCGGTCGAACGGAAAGTGGTAGTCGAGCCAGTTCCCGTGCAGCGACCGCCCCACCACCAGCTCGAAGCCGAGCTCGAGTACCTCCGGTGGCAAATCGAGCCGCACGTTCAGGCTCGCGGGCGCCTCCAGATCGATCCGTCCTAGATCGACGTCTCCCGAGTCCCACGCAACGTCGACGCGTCCGCTCCAGAGGGCGCCGCCGCCCGCTTCGAGCAGCAGATCGAGGCCGACCGATGCTGGGAAGAGCAGATCGAAGGTGCCATCAGTGGCGACGGAGGTCTCCAACGCGTCGGTCGCCCGCGCGACATCGCCGGCCGCAGGAAATGCGCGCAGGCGTGACCCCGCCGCGGCCGTTGCGTCGATCGCTTGCGGCGGCCACGGCGAGAACCAGCCGCGCACGTGGATCCGTCGTTCGAGCTGGAATTTCACGTCGAGCCGCTCGCGCCCATCCGAGAGATCGAACTGGAACCAGCCATCGGACGCGAAGCCGGCGGCCGAGGCGCGCAGCGCGACCGCGTCGGGCGGGACGCCGATGAACGCGAACGCGCCCTGGTCGTCGGCCGTCGTCGACAGCGACCAGAGCGGCTCGTGGCGGCGCGGATCGCCGAGAAAGGCGAGCAGCTCGACCAGCGAGCCGGGAACGGGTCGCTCGGTGGTGCGCTCGATCGTGGTGCCGGTGAAGCGCGCCGTCCACTCGAGAGTGAGGTCGATCCGGCGGCTCGGCCCCGCGCACGAGGCCGAGCCGGCCCCGACTCCCACCTTGACCGCGGCGAGCATCTGCGAATCAGGACTGACGCCGAGCAGGTTCCAGGTGTTCTGGACGACGACGACGCGGTAGCGGCCGTGCTCGTCGCTGACCGTGACAGCGGAGCCGCTGTAGAAGAGCGTCGCTCCCGGGCAAGCCGTGCCGCCCGGCAGCAGCACGAGCCCGGTGAAGAGCGCGTGGCCGGTCGATTCGAGGGCGGCGAGCTCATCGGCGCTCGGCAGCGCCAGCGGGTCGGTCGGATCGGCAGAACGAATGGCGGTGATGTCGGAGGTGGCACCGACGGTCGGATCGCGGGCGTCGTTGCTCGGTGTCGTGGTCGGACGTTTGGAGGCACCAGCGAGCCCCGATCCGGAGCCCGCCGTGCTGCTGCTCCCGGCGACCACCGCCGTCGGCGTCGCCGGCTCGAGCCATGACATGAGCCACCCCACGGCGATGCCCGTCACCGTGATGCCCGTCGCGATCAAAGCGCCACGGACCACCCACCACGCGAGGCTTCGCTGCGGATGACGGCTCATCGATCGTCCGATCGGTCATCGCCAGCGCTGCTCGTGTCGCCAACGTCGCCGCCTGTCGGGTCCCGCGCGCCATCGTCATCGGTGGGAGCTGGCTGGCGCAACACGAGCGGGCTTCCGCCGGGGCGGAGCTTCCGGATCGTGAACCGGTCGATCCCATCCCCGACGAACCCCTGGACCTCCACGGAATAGACGTCGGGCGGCACGCCGTGGAAAGCGAACGAGCCGTCGCTTCCACTGATGTCGCGCACCTCGAAGTAGTCGACTTGGGGACCGATCGACACCAGCGCGCCGTGGATCGGAGTGCCGTCGTGGTGCAAGACGACGCCGCTGAAGTTCGTGGGTGCGCGCAGCACGAGATCCTGCCGCACGGCGTCGCAGAGGCCCTTGAATCGCACCGGAATGACCTGCGGCCACCAGCCGCGGGCGTGGACCCGGATGGCGTACGGCTCGACATCACCGCCCGCCTCGCCGCGACTGAGGCTCAGAGCTCGTTCTACGTCGACGCCGTAGGAGACGCAGTAGCGTCCCTGGAGATCGGTCGGTGCACCCGGTTGCGTCCAGAGATCGAACGAGCCGTCGGCCGCGAGCTTGCCGAGCTCGACATGGGCGTTCGCGAAGGGCTGGCCGCGCTCGTCGAGGAGACGACCACACCAAGTGTTCCAGCGCGGCCGCACGGTTCCGAGATCGAGCGTCGCGCCGCGCGCGAGAGTCAGCTCACCCGTGCGGAAGAGGAGGTCGTCGTTTCTGCTGCTGCTGATGGCCAGGGTGCAGCGCTCCATTGCAAAGGCGCCGACGCGGAAGCTGCCGTCCGCTGCCAGCGGGCGCGCGTAGTCGATCTCGCCATCGCCGTCGGTCGCCGTGCCGTGCACCGTGAAGCCGAGTGCGAGGACCTCGGCCGGCATGTCGAGTCGGCCGACGATCTGCGACGCGAGCGGCAGCTCGATCCGGCCGAGGTCGAGGCGCGTCTCACCCGGACCGACGGCGAAGGCGCTCTCCCAAGCCGACTCGTTGCCGTACGCGAGCGCGACCAGGTACGACTCACGGGACGGCACGACGAGGACGAAGCGACCATCGGCCAGGACCGCAGCCGTCAGTTGGCGCCCGTCGAACCAACGGCTGCGTGACGTTTGCGACCAGGCGCGCACTTCGGCCTTCGCCGGATCGGTCATCCCAGGCGGTGGCCAGGGCGTGAACCAGCCGCGGATCTCCGCCACGTCACTCAGCTTCAGGTCCGCGCGCACCTCGCCACCATCCTCGATCGCGGCGAACGGGAAGAAGTGGCTGGTGTCGTGGTCGGACGCACGGGCGCGCAGCTCGAAGTGGCCGGCGGGGATGTTGTCGATGGTGAAGCTGCCGTCCCCGGCCGAGTGGGCGACCATCGCAAAGACGAAATCGGTGGCGCACACCACCGTGCCGCGCGCGAGCAGCTCGATGGTGGCGTCGGCGATCGGCCGCTCGTGGTCGGCCGTCACCGTCCGGCCGCGAATGCAACCGCCGCGCGTGAGCTGTAGATCAACGCGTCGGCCGCCGCCACGCAGATAGGTGCACGCCGAGCCGACGCCCTGCTTCAACGCCGCAACCACTCCCGGCACTTCGATCGTGCCGAGCACGTCGTGCACGACCTCGACGCGATAGCGGCCGTTCGCGTCCGAGCGGGCCGCGAGCTCGCCGTTCATGAAGAGGAGCGCCTCG
>CAYRQC010000531.1:0-23894 GCA_964426265.1 uncultured Phycisphaerales bacterium
CCCCAACTTCGGTGGTGGCAACTTCAGGATGCCGTTCGGGATGGGCGGCCAGAAGGAGGCGACCACGGGACCCGACGGTCGTTACCGGCTGACCGATCTCGATCCCGGTGATTGGCGCATCTCGGTGCGCCACCCGCAGGGGCTGGTCCCGACGTCGGCGACGCTCAAGCTCGAAGGCAGTGCGCCAGCGCGCCAGGACTTCGAGCTCGAAGGCGGCGTCATCGAGGGGCACATCTTCGCGAAGGACGGCAAGGCGCCACTCGAAGGGGCGACGGTGACGCTGACGCGCGTCGAGGAAAACGGTGGCGGCGGGCCAGCGGGCGCGGTCGCCGACATCGCCTTCACGGTGGCGGCAGGTGGCCCGGCCGGTGGCGGTGGTCGTCGCGGGGGCGGACAGACCTTCCGGTTTGGCGGCGGCGATGCGAGCACGCGCGTGGCAACCACTCGCGACGGCGCGTTCCGGGTGCCGTGGGTGCCCACCGGCAAGTACAAGATCCGCGCGAGCCACGCCGGTCAGCTCGCGACCGAGTCGGACGTCCTCGAGATGCCGACCAACGGCCACGTCGAGAACGTGAAGATCGAGCTGCCGCCGGCGGCGCGGTTGTCGGTGAAGGTGCGCGCGAAGGGAACCGGCGAGGCGCTCGCGAACTACCAGGTTCAGCTGCACAGCGAGACCGACGATCGCGAGTTCAGCATGACCAACGAAGAGGGTGTCGCGACTTTCGACAGCATCGCGCCTGGCAGCTGGACCGTGACCGCCCGCCAAGGCTTCCGCGGCAACGGCCCCAGCCAATCCACCACCGCCATCTGCGACGCGGGTCGCCTGACGGAAACGACGATCGATTTGTAGGCCGAAGTAGTTCCGCGTCCGTAGTACCGATCCGTAGTACCGATCCGGGGGTCCTACGGCGGAGGAATCCGCACACTCTGCGAAACGATTCTGATGGCGGTCGCAGTCATTTGTCGCCTCCGACGATGGTGCGGAAAACATCGGCGTAGGACCCCCGGATCGGTACGACGGACGGATCGGTACGACGGAGGAATGCACCGCTCGCGAGCTACTTCGGCTGGAGAGCGTTTTTCAGATTGCCGTCGGGATCGCCGAGGCGCAGCGAGAGGCCGTAGCCGCCGTCGTCGTTCGGACTTTGACGAGCAGCAGGTTCCAGCCTTCGCGCAGCACGAGATCGAAGCGATCGGCGTCGATCGCCAGCGGTCGGTGCAGCGCGTGCGACCAGGCGAGCACACCGTTGCACCAGACGCGCACGCCGTCATCGGAGCCGAGACGCGCGGTCGCAACGCGAGCGGTCGGCGCGAAGAGCCAGGTCGCGACGTAACCGAAGATCGGCGCCCGCGGCGTGATGTGGTGGTTGAGATCGAGCACCTCGCCGGCGTCTGGAACCGCGCGCCAGCCGGATTGCTCGGGATCGAAGCCGGCAGCGAGGAACGGTGGCTCGACGGCCGGCACCTGTTCGACGGTGCCACGCGGATCGCACTCGACGGGCGGCGCGATCCACCACGAGCGGATGAACGGCGCCGCGCTCTCGAACGCGATCGAGTCGAGCCCGATCGAGTCACCGCCCGTCGCGCCACTCGTCGCGATTCGACGCAGGAGCAGCTCATGGCTGCCGCGTGCCAGTCCCACCGGACCCAGGCCGTCACTGAGCCACGCCTCGACGCCTGACGAGTCGAATGCGACGAGGGACAGCGTGCCGATGGCGTGGCCGTCGATCAGGACTTCAACGCTGCCGCCATTCGGCTGGCGGGCGAGCAGGAGGCGGCAGCGGTAGCGGTCGGCGGAGTCGATCGTGAAGGTCGCGCGCGCCTCGGCGCCGTGGAGGAGCACCAGCTCGGGCGCCAACGCGGGGCGCTCGCGCTCGAAGTAGCTGACCGGGAAGGACTGGAAGAGCGAGTGGTCGCTGGCGCGCCATGCGGTCGAGATCGCCTCCCAATGCGCGGGCTGCATAGCGGCATTCGGCGCCCATTCGAGCGTCACCGCGGGAGTCGCCTCCTTCGGACGGCGCACCCAACGACGCGGGAGCTGCGCACTCTCCGGGGTGACGGCGCGCACCGGGCTTGGACGGGCGCCGTACCAGAACGCAACGCTCGAGTAGCTCGCGTCGCGTACCGCGTTGTGCGAGCCGTGCTCGATCCGGCCGATGAAGCCGGTCCGGAACGGCACGGCGTCGGTCAGGTAGTGGCGCCATGGCGTGGTCCGGTTGGTCGTCCACTCCTCTTTCACGCCAAGCCCATGCAACGGCAGCGTGAGCGGCCCGCTGTCCCAGTACCAGCCGCCGTTGAAGAAGTCCTCGGTGCCGGTCCCGACGATCGACGGCTTCGCCTCACCGTCGATCGAGAACTCCTCGTTGCCTTCGAGGTACCAGAGATCGCCGACGCCCTGCAACGTGAGATTGACGCCGACGAACTTGCCGGCCCCGCCGACGTTCGCGAACTCGTAGAGCTCCGCGCCGACCGGATCGACGCGCCGGTATTCGGCGTGCAGATAGCCGAGCGGTCGGGCCGACGGCGACACCATCTGTGGACGGAGGCCTGCGACGAGTTCGATCTCGACCGGCTCAGCCGACTGGTTCACGACGCTGATCTCGATCGATCGACCATAGGGCATCGGCATCCGGCAGTAGCCGCCGCGCGCGTCCCATCCGAGCAGCAGCCCTGTCTGCAGTCGCGCACCGAATCCGACGCCAAAGAAATCGGCGACCGGCGCGCTGATCGAGGGGAACTGCGACTGGTCGAACCGCACTTCGAGCAGCAATCCGCGCAACTGCTCGACGGTCGCCTCCTTCAAATCGAGCCGCAGCCACTCGACCATCCCGGAGCTGCCACTCACCGGCACCTCATCGTGGATCGATGCCGTCTTGCCAGAGGCGAGTGTCATCCGAGTCTCTCGAATGATGAGCGGCTCGCGGTCGGCGGACGAGAACGCCGCCGGCGCACGCCACACTTCGACCGCGCGCACCAGTGCCACCCGCTCGTCGTCCGGCAGCTCGCGCGTGAAGGTCCGAATCGCAGTGCCCGCCGGCCACGTCAGGTATTGCACCTGGTAGTAGAGCGCGTGGGGATCGGCGAGCTGGTCGACCTCGACGCGGCAGTGCTTCTGGTAGGCGATCGGGAAGTAGGAGATCCAGCCGCCGCCTTGGTGGGTCGCGATCGGCTCGCAGAAGGGCGCGTAGTTGCCGGTGAAGAGATCCTGGAACGGCGCGTCGATCCGCGGCTCCGCCTCGCCATCGAGGAAGACGCGGATCCGGCCGGCGGCGTTGGCCGACCAGAGGCGCGCAATCACGCCCGGCCCGTCCATCTCGGCCAGCACGGCGCGGCCGCCGTCGAGCCGCAGGAAGTGGCCGTGATCGTCGCCCTGCCCCTTCGGATCGGTCGAGGCAAACTGACGGCAGACGGCTTCCGAGTCGAGCCTCGGCAGTCGCGCCAGATCGAGCAGCGCGCCGATGGTGCCGGGAGCCGACTCGTTCGTCGCAGAGGCTGACGGCGCCGCCGGCACCCACGACGTGATCGCCACACCCGCGCCGATGAGAAGTCCCATGCGAAGTCGCACCGGCCTGCTCGAGCTCGCCTTCAATTGCAGCCTCACCATCGCCGAGTCTCCCTTCGCGCGCTCCGCTTGCCATACTGGCGCGCCCTTTCGCCCCATCAGAAGCCCTTGGACCGCGATCGTCGAATGGTGTGCGCTCGAACCCTCACGCTCTCGCTCGCCTTCGCGCTTCCGACGCAGGAGGCGGCGCCCCCGCCGACCGCGGTCACTGTCGGCATGGCCGCCGCCCATCCCGGTGATCGCTGGCACATCACCTCCACCGTCGAGCAGCAGCTCGCCGTCGTCTGCACCGTGCGCGGCGCGGCGCTGCGCGACTTCGAGCAGAAGAGCTACGACCAGAGCGCGTTCGACGTCGAGATCACCGCGTCCCCCACCGGCGACCTCGCCGCCGAGGTCCGTTACGGCGACTGCAAGTCGCGGCTCGGGCGTCCCACCTTCGATGACGAGCGGTCGCTCGACTTCGACCATCAGAACTACGTGGTGAGCCACACACCAAGCGACCCGAACGCCACCGAGCTGCCGGCGACCCTCACGGTGCTCGCGCGGGTCGCGGAGCCGTTGGGAGCCGAGCCGGTCGCGGTCACGAGCGAAATCGCGGCACACGTCGGGCACGATGCCCGCGAGCCGCTCGCCGGCGGCTTCCTGGCGGAGCTGCTCGCGCACCACAAGCTCGAGCTGGGCGCGTCTTTCGAGGTCCCGCTCGAGCTCGGGAGCGAGCTGCTCGACGACCTGTTGCAACAGGGCAAGCTCACCCGATTCACGCTGACGCCCATCGGCGCGGGTGCCGGCGCGAACAGCGCGGGCGACGCAAGTGTCGCGGGCGTCCGGTTCACCGCCGCTCTCGCCGCCAAGATGGTGGCCGACCCCAAGAGCAGCGACCTGCCGATCGAGACGACCTTCGAGCTCGCCGGCGAGATCGTGGTCCGGCAGATCGACGGGCGCATGCTCGCGTGCACGCTCGCCGGCCCGATCCGCTGCGCGGGCAGCTCGCAACAAGGCGACGCCACGGTCGAAGTGCAAGGAACCGGCACGGTTGCCTGGAAGTACCAAGCGGAGCCGCGCGCGAAGACGGACGCAAAAGAGAAGTAGTACCGCGTCGAACCAAAACGAACGCGACGACAAAGCAATGCAACCTCGAAGAAGGAAGCTCGCGACCATGAAGATCCGCTCGAAAGTCACTCTTTCCCTCCTGGCAACGGCACTCGCCGCGGCCTGCTCGACGAGCGAGCCGGGCCGGACGGAGATGGGAAGCTCCGGCGGGGAGCCGACTGCTCGCGCCGCCGTGGAGGGCGTTCCGGCGATGCGTCCGGCCGTGGCACTCCGCGCGGCGCCGAAGCTCGATCGCAAGCACCCGTTCGGCGTGCACGACATGGTGCGGATGGAGCGGGTGGGCGCGCCGCTGCCTTCGCCCGACGGCCGCTGGATCCTCTACACACGGCAAGCGTGGGATCCGGAGGCGAATCAGAAGACGATGAGTCTCTGGCTCGTCCCCGCTGACGGGGGCGACAGCAAGCGGCTCACGACCGCGAAGGGCGTCGCCGACGCGTCGGCGGTCTGGGCGCCCGATTCGCAATCGATCTTCTTCGTCTCGTCGCGCAACGGCGGCGGCAAGGCGTGGGTGATGCGGCTCGATGGTGGCGAGCCGCGCCTCTTCCTCGAGCTTCCGGTCGCCATCGACAACTTGCGCTTGAGCCCGACGGGCGCGCATCTGGCGTTCAGCGCCGAGGTTGTCCCCGGCACGACGCTGGAGGAGACGGCCAAGCGCGATGCCGAGGTCGAGAAGAACCCGGTCAAGGCGAAAAGCTACGAGCAGTTGATGGTCCGCCACTGGGACACGTGGCGCGATGGCAAGCGGAGCCACGTCTTCGTGGTGCCGCTCTCGTGGGACGCGGACGGCAACGCGGCGGTGGCGGGCGCGCCGCAGGACCTGATGAAGGAGCTCGATGCCGATTGCCCGACCAAGCCGTTCGGCGGGAGCGAGGACTTCGTCTTCTCGCCGGACGGACAGGAGATCGCCTACGTCGCGCAGGTCGGTTACGACATGGCGTGGTCGACCGATCTCGATGTCTACACGGTGGCGGTGAGCGGCGGCGTGTCGAAGTGTGTGACCGAGGACAACCGCGCGACCGACAAGTCGCCGCTCTACTCGCCGGACGGTTCGCAGTTGCTGTGGCTCGCGATGGCGCGGCCGGGATTCGAGGCCGATCGGCTGGTGCTGCACGCGATGGATCGGGCGAGCGGCGCGGTGCGGACGATCGCCGAGGGCTGGGATCGCTCGATCGGCGCGGCGCTCTGGTTGCCGAACGGCAGGACTCTGGTGGTGACCGCCGAGGATGAGGCGCGCAACCGCGTGTTCGCGATCGACGTCGCGAGTGGCGCGGTGCAACCGCTGGTCTCGGAGCACTGGAACGACGGGCTGGCGCTCATCCCGGCGCATGCCAACGAGCCGGTGCGGCTCGCCTACACGCAGGACAGCTTCACGGCGCCGGCCGAACTCTTCCGTTCGGACATCGACGGCGCGAGCCAACTGCGCCTGACGCGAGTCAACGACGCGCGGCTCGACCAGATCGCGCTGTCGCAACCGGAGGACTTCTGGTTCACCGGAGCCAACCACGAGCGCGTGCACGCGTGGGTCGCGAAGCCGGTCGGTTTCGAACCGGGCAAGAAGTACCCCGTCGCATTCGTGATCCACGGCGGGCCGCAAGGGGCGATGGGCGACCATTTCCACTATCGCTGGAACCTCGAGGCCTACGCCGGTGCCGGCTATGCGGTGATGACGGTGAACTTCCACGGATCGACCGGGTTCGGTCAGGCGTTCACCGACTCGATCTCGCGCGACTGGGGCGGCAAGCCGTTCGATGACTTGATGATGGGGCTCGACGCGGCGCTCGCGAGCTTCGACTGGATGGATGGCGAGCGAGTCGGCGCGCTCGGCGCGAGCTATGGCGGCTGGATGATCAACTGGGTGAACGGCCACACGGACCGCTTCAAGTGTCTCGTCTGTCACGACGGCGGTTTCGACGAGGCAGCGAGCTACTTCACCACCGAGGAGCTCTGGTTCCCCGAGTGGGAGTTCGGCGGCGTGCCGTGGGAGCAGCCCGAGCTGTTCGAGAAGTTCTCGCCGAGCCGCTACGTCGCCAACTGGAAGACGCCCGAGCTGGTGATCCACAGCGCGAACGACTTCCGTCTCATCGACGCCGAAGGCATCGCGGCATTCACCGCGCTCCAGCGCCGCGGCATCCCGAGCAAGCTCCTCTGGTTCCCCGACGAGAACCACTGGGTCTTGAAGCCCAAGAACTCGATCCACTGGCACGAGACCGTGCTCGAGTGGCTCGACCGCTGGCTCTTGCAGTGACGCGGAAGTAGGGATCCGCTGATCGCGACTGCGCCGCGTGGTACCGATCCGTGGTACTGATCCGGGGATCCTACGGCGACGTTTTCCGCACCAGCCACCGCCAAGGCGGTGCACAGATCTCTCGACGTCCGACGCAGGAGCCACCCACCTTGAGCCGAACCCAGCTCCTCCTTCGCGCCACGGCGCTGGCTGCATGCACCGCGATCGCGGCGCCGCTCCACGCGACCGCGAACGCGGCCGACCCGCAGGCGGGCAAGGTGCCGCTGAAGCCGAAAGTCGTCGCGGTGCGCTGTGGCCGGCTGATCGACGGGACCGGGGCGCCACCGATCGACCACGCGGTGATCGTCATCGAGGGTGAGCGGATCGTCGCCGCCGGTGCGGGCGTCGCGGTGCCGGAGGGCGCTGAGGTGATCGATCTCGGCGGCGCGACGGTGCTGCCGGGGCTCATCGATTGCCACACGCATCTCACGTTTGCGATGGGCGGTGACTACTTCGAGAACCTCGCGACGCGCTCGTCGCTCGATCGCGCGATCGTCGCGCACAAGCACGCGAAGGCGACACTCAACGCCGGGTTCACGACGGTGCGCGATGTCGGCTCGGCGGACTACATCGACGTCGCGTTGAAGGGCGCCATCGACCGCGGCGAGATCCCCGGCCCGCGCATGCAGGTCGCGACGCTCGGGGTCGGTGCAACCGGCGGCCACTTCGACGACAGCCACCTCTCGCCGTTCCTCGAGCTGCACGGCTTCAGTGGCATCGCCGATGGCGAGGAGGCGATCCGCAAGCTCATCCGCGACGAGGTGAAGCACGGCGCCGACGTCATCAAGCTCGCGGCGACCGCCGGTGTCCTCTCGAACGAGGAGTCGGTCGGCGCGCCGCAGTACACACTCGCGGAGATGAAGGCCGCAGTCGACGAGGCGCACATGTGGGGCAAGCGGATCGCGGCCCACGCCCACGGCACCGAGGGCATCCGGCGCGCCGTCGAGGCGGGCGTCGACTCGATCGAGCACGGCAGCCTGACCGACGATGCCGGTCTCGCGGCGATGAATCTGCATGGCACGACGCTGGTGCCGACCCTCTATGTCGGCGCCTGGATCTTGGAGGGCGCCGGCAAGAACGGCGTCACTCCGCAGCAGCTCGAGAAGGCGAAGCTGATCGCCACGCAGTGCCGCGACACCGTCGCCCGCGCCAGGAAGGCCGGTGTGAAGCTGGCCTTCGGCACCGACGCCGGCGTCTTCCCCCACGGCCTCAACGCCCGTGAGTTCGCGTTGCTGGTCGCGAGCGGCCTCACCCCGATGGAGGCGATCCAGGACGCCACCGTCCGCGCCGCCGAACTGCTCGGCTGGTCCGATCGCGTCGGTCGCGTCACGCCCGGCCTCTACGCCGACCTGATCGCCGTCACCGGTGATCCACTCGCCGACATCCACGAGCTGGAGAAGGTCGCGTTCGTGATGAAAGGCGGCGTGGTGATGAAGCACCTCACGCCCTGACCGCCGATGGACGTGCCCGCCACGCCTCCGGAAACGAACCTCGTCGAGCCGCTCGCCGTCGCCGCCACCGCCGCGCTACAGGCGTTCGGCGCCGAGGTCCGCCTCTTCGCGGACGCCGACAACTGCGTCCGTCCGCGCGAACTCGGCGAGCGGTGTCAAGGACCAGCAGTCAGCACCGACCCGGCGAGGCTTCCCTTCGTCATCGAGGTGCAAGGCGTCCCCAACCTCTTCCACGAGCTGGCGCATGTCGTCCTGCTCGGCCGCGTCGCCAAGGATCATGCGACCGAGTACGCCCGCATTCCGTTCGACCTCGCGACGCCGTTCGGACGCGCGCGGCTCTTCGAGGAGCTCGCCTGTTGCGCCGCGAGCTCGGCGTGGCATCCGGGTGGCGACGACGAGGCGCACGCCTGGTTCGACGAGCAGGTCGGCATCCAGCACTGCTTCTTCGACTTGCGCCACGAGCCACGCGGCTTCGTCATCGCGGCCGACGTGCCCATCGGCGCGTTTGGCGGCGAGCTCGACGAGGTCTGCCGCCGTGCGTGGAGCGGCGTCGAGCGGGCGCTCCGCTCCGCCGGTGCGCCCGACGCGATCGCGCAGCCGCAGCGCGCCTTCCCGCTCGCCGTCCCATGGCAACGACTGCGGGCGAAGTACACTCCGCGCGCATGACTTCGCGTCCCTACCAGCCGATGGCGATCGGCTTCTACTTGCTCGCGCTGCCGCTCTTCGTGGCGATCTTCCTCGCGCGGGACAGCGCCGGCCGCTGGACCAACGCCCTCTCGGGGCTCGCGCTGATCGGCATCGGCTGGCGGCTCGGGCGGATCCGCGCACCGTGAGTGGCGTGAGTGTCGCGATGGCCGCGAGTACTGGCGACTCCATGAAACTCCAGCTCTCCGGCTGGGACTGGACCTTCCTCGCGTGGTTCCTCGCCGTCTCGCTCGGCGTCGGTGTCTGGTACACGCGGCGTGCGGGGAAGAGCCTCGCCGAGTACTTCCTGTCGGGACGCGATCTGCCGTGGTGGGCGCTTGGCACGTCGATGATCGCGACCAGCTTCGCGTCGGACACGCCGCTGATCGTCGCCGGCTTCGTGCTCACCGACGGCGTCGCCAAGAACTGGGTGTGGTGGAACTTCCTGATCGGCGGCACGCTCACCGTCTTCGTCTTCTCGCGCTGGTGGCGGCGCGCCGAGCTCACGACCGAGATCGAGCTGATCGCGCGCCGCTACGACGGCAAGGCGGCGACGGCGCTGCGCGGCTTCAAGGCGCTCTACCTCGGGCTATTGCTCAACTCGATCGTCTTCGGCTGGGTGACGAAGGCGATGGACAAGGTGCTGCGCGTCGTGCTGCCCGACCACGGGCTCTTCGCCGACAGCCGCGTCTCGGTCGGGCTGCTGGTCGTGGTGACCTTGATCTACACGGCGCTCTCTGGACTTTGGGGCGTCGTCGCGACCGACGTGCTGCAGTTCGCGATGGCGATGATCGGCGCGCTGCTGGTCGCGGCGCTCGGTGTCGCGGAGTGCGGCGGGCTCGGCGCAATGATCGATCGCGTGAAGGCGATCGAGGCGACCAGTGGCCGCGACTTCCTCTCGCTGCTGCCGCACGACGCGGGCGGGATCGTGGCGCTGTTGCTGGTGCCGCTCGTCGTCCAGTGGTGGGCGGTCTACTACCCGGGTGCCGAGCCGGGCGGCGGCGGCTACGTCGCGCAGCGCATGTTCGCCGCGAAGGACGAGCGCCACGCGCGCGGCGGCACGCTCTGGTACATCGTCGTGCACTACGCGTTCCGGCCGTGGCCGTGGATCCTCGCCGGGCTCGCGGCGCTGGTGCTCGAGCCGCGGTTCGCGGGACTGCCGCCAACCGCCGGATTCGACGCCGAATCGGCCTATCCGTGGATGTTCCGCTTCCTGCCGACCGGCATGCTCGGCCTCGTGATCGCGTCGTTCTTCGCCGCCTACATGAGCACGATCACCTCGCTGCTCAATCTCTCCGCGAGCTACCTCGTCAACGACTTCTGGCTCCCGATCGTCGAGCACCGCGGCGCAAGCGTCGCCAGCTCCCGCCGTCACCTCGTGATCGCGCGGCTCGCGGTGGTGATCGTCGCGATCGCGGGCTGCGTCGTGACCTGGTCGCTCGACACGGCCGGCGAAGGGTGGAGCGTCGTCTGGGAGTTCACCGCGGGAACCGGGCTCGTGCTGCTCGCACGCTGGCTCTGGTGGCGGGTCAACGCCTGGAGCGAGATCTCGGCGATGGCCGCGTCGCTCCTCTTCGGGCTCCTCGCTCGCACGCCGCCGGCGGCGCGCTGGCTCGGCGACCTCCACCTCCTCGGCGGCCACACGCGCATGCTCGCCGTCATCGCGGCGACCTCGGTGACCTGGATCACCGTGACCTTTCTCACGCCGCCCGTCGCCCCCGACCACCTCGTCCGTTTCTTCACGAGCGTGCGGCCGGGCGGTCTGTGGCATCCCATCGCCGTTCGCGCCGGCATGGCGCCCGCGGAGCTGCGCCCCCATCTGCTCCTCTGGCTCGCCGCCACCGCCGCCGTCTACGGCGCCCTCTTCACGGTCGGCCAGCTCCTGCTCGGCCAGCCGCTCTACGCGGCAGCGGCCGCCGTGGTCGGCGCCCTCGGCTCCTGGTCCGTCGTTCGCGGGCTCAGAGCTTGAGCAGGAATCGCTCCCGTCGCCAAACTCGCAGCGACCCGTGAGCAGTCTCCGCCGCCCGCCGGCCGAGTAATCTCGGCGCTGGCTCGCCTTGGCCGTGGAGTGAGGGGAATGGTCGGTTCGTCGAACGACGCCGAGAAGAGACGTCCACGGCTGCTCTTCCTGGTGCAGATCATCACGGACGCCGACCTGCTGGCGCCGCTCATCGTGGCCGCACGCGGCGATCCGCGGTTGCAAGTGCACGTGATCGTCACGCACGCGGCGCTGACGAAGACGCCGGAGCTCGAGCCGCTCCTGCGCCGTCTTGGCCTCGACTGGGAGCCGGTGCGGGAAGACGAGATTCTCCGCGGACAGGTGCCCGATCTCACGGAGATCGACGCGGTGATCTCCGCCACCGAGTCGACGGCCCCGGCGCATCGGATCGCCCACGCCCTGGCGCGGCGGGCCAACCGCTCCGGCGTGCACACCTTCACGATGCAGCACGGCTTCGAGAACGTCGGGCTCACTTACTTCGACCGCGAGTACCCGTCGAATGCCGTCCGTTTCGCGTCGCGCACGATCTTCACTTGGGGCCCGAGCGAGCGGCTCCATCCCGCCGCGCTGCACGACACGCGCGCCCGCTGCCGACCGCTCGGTTGCAGCAAGCCGGCACAGCCGACGCTGTCGGTGCCACCGCGCCCGGATGGCCGCGAGCGGCTGGTCGCCATCTTCGAGAACCTGCACTGGAGCCGCTACTCGGACGCCTATCGCGAGTCCTTTCTTGCGGCCATCGAGCTGGTGGCGCAAGCCCATCCCGACACCACCTTCTTCATCAAGCCGCATCCGGCCGGCAAATGGCTCACGGCGCGCTACCACGGACCGCGGCCCACGCGCGACAACATCCTGATCGCGGTGCCGGGAGATCCACGCTGGGAGCTCTATGACGCCGCGGCGACGATCGAGCTCGCCGACGGCGTGATCACGACGCCGTCCACCGTCGCGCTCGATGCAGCGCGCCGCCAGCGGCCGACGGCCGTGGTGGCCGCCGAGCTCGCCCTCGAGGCGTACGCTCCGCTGCCGCTGTTGCGCTCCGGCAAGGACTGGGGACGGTTCGTCGCCGGGCTCACGGTGGGCTCACTGCACACCGAGTTCGTGCGGCAGAGCGAATGCTTCGCGGCCAGCGCGTTCGTTCCCGGCGATGCCGCCGCCCGCATCCTCGACCACGTCGTCGCCACCGTGGCACGCGGCCCCGCGCTGCCATCGACCGACGAGACCATCGTCTTCCACGGCCCGCCCCGACGACGACGCGGGTTGCGTCGCGTGCTGGAGATCCTGCGCGGCGGCGCGCCTCCCTCGGCGCTGCGCAAGATGCCGCACTACCTCGCGGAGCCCGGCAGCTACACACTCTCCGCAAATGCGGAGGCAACACTCCACACAGCCATGGCCACGCTGCGGGCACAACATCCGAAGACCGCGCCGTGGCCCACCGCCGTGATTTGGGACGACGCGGTCATCGCGCTCAACTGGCGCAAGACGCGACTGCGTGCCTTCGGCATCCGCCGAACACTGGCCGCGCGCGAGCTGCTGGCGCAGCTCGACCTGCGACTCGCCGGCGCGGTGCGCGAGGATGTGCTCTTCGAGCTGGCTCGCTCGCAACGGATCGCCCATGTCGAAGACACGAGCGGCGCCCTGCGCCACCTGTTGCGCGAGAGCCCCGAGACGGTCCTGCCAGTGGAAGGGATCTGGCGCTTCGTCGGGCCGGTCTTCGAACGACGCGCCATCGTTGCCCCGGAGATCGTGCCGGCGCGAGCCGCACCCGCGCGACCGGCCGCGCCGCCGCGCGCGCGCTCGATCGGCGTGATCGTCAGCGATCGCGACCTCGCGCCCATCACGATCGAGTGCCTCGAGAGCCTCGCAGCGCAGGAAACGGCCACGCCGCTCGAGGTGGTGCTTGTCCACCCGACTTCCGAGTCGGAGGCGCGGCGGCGAGTGGTGGATGCCACGCGACGGCTCGCGGCGCGCCACACCGGACTCCGTTTCCAACTGTTGGGCTGCGCCGAACCACACCATCACAGCCGCCAGCTCAACCTGGCTGCCACCAAGCTCCAGTCCGACGTGCTCGTCTTCGTCGATGGCCGTGTTCGGCTGCTGAGTGGCAATCTCCTGCAGCGCCTCGCCGATCACTGTCTGCTGCCGCGGGTCGCGACGGTCGGGCCGCGCATCGTCGGCCGGGGCGGTCGGCTCGTGTGCGCCGGCCTGACGGTGAGTCACCTGCCGCGACCGGGGAGCGACCAGAAAGAGCTCCTGGTTCGCGAGCTCGAAAGCGAAGCGTTCGCCGACCTCGTTCGCGAGACCGTCGGCAGCTCGTTCGTCTGCGCCGCCGTCGCCCGCACCGTTTGGGAGGCCTCCGGCGGGCTGGATGCCGAACGCTTCCCGTTCCACTACCACGACGTCGATCTCTGCCTGCGGCTGCTCGGCCGCGGGCTGCGCCATCTCTACGTCGGTGACGTCCAGGCCTTCCACCAGCCCGGTGCGAACGATGCGCAGAAGCAAGCGGAGCTGCGTGTCCTGCACGACGCCGTGTTGGCTCGCCATGACGGTGGCCATTTCGATCGGATCGCGCCGGACTGTTATGAGCTGCCGGCCGCGACGACCTTTCCTGGCGAGGAGGGCGAGCGCTGGGGGCTCCTGCTCCGCCTCGCGCGCGAGGCACTCACCTGGGGCAAGCGACAAGTGCAGCCGGCGACGACCGCGAAGGAGAGTCGGACCCGTGCGACGCCGGCATTCCGCGCCCTGGCGCGCTTGCGAGCCACCGTCGAGCAGAAGCCGAAGGCACCGGCACTGCCGATCTCCCGCGCGACGTGGACCGCCGAGCAGCGCGAGAGCCTGCAGCTCGTCATCGAGCTGGTGCAGACGTTTCACGCCGAGCGGGCGAACCCGCAGGAGCGGGCGGCACTGGAACGTCTGCTGCTCGACGTGCAGCGAGCACTACACAGCGGCCCAGGTTCGAACGGGGTCGCGGCGACGGCTTCCGGATGATCGCGCGGGATCCGCGTGGCGCTGACGATGGCGTCGCGGAATCGCGAAGCGGGAGCGTCACCAGTGGAGGATCTGGCTGCGACGCAGGACTTGGATGAGGCTCGCGAGGACGACGATGGCGATGCAGCCGAACAACGCGTTCGCCCAGGTCGGTCTTCCTTCGAACCAGACGCGCTGTCGCTCGATCGGGCGCTCGAAGAGCCAGAACGACAGCTCGGCGAGGACCAAGGTCACGGCAAAGTAGGCCGCAAAACCTGCCAGGGTGCAGCCGAGCCAACCCATCACCTGCACACTGATGAAGAAATGAATCAGGTAGAGGCCATAACAGCGCAGACCGGCATGGCGCAGCAACACGAGCGCGTTGCCGAGCCGAACCTTCTGCCTCGCGCAGAAGTAGAAGAGTCCGAAGATGGCCAGGTCGATGGCCATTCGCGAGAGGCCGAAATCGGTCGTGATGAACTTGCTGCCACCCGCAAGGTCGAGACCGGCCGCCGTCAGGGCGACTCCGGCAACCCCCGCGAAGACCGCGGTCGGCAATCGATCCGACAGCGCGACGACCGCCCCCATGGCGATGTATTGCATGTTGAAGTGGGTCACGAAGTAGCGATGGTGGATGAAAGGACCGACCGGAAGGAGATCGCAGGCAAAGGCGAATCCCGTGACGCTGATCGCAACACACACGACGGGCAGCCACCGTCCCCGCGTCACGAGAACGAGCAACGGCCACAGCAGATAGAATTGCTCCTCGACGGCGAGCGACCACATGACGTCGGTGCGACCCATCACCTCATCTGTGGCGGCAAAATGATAGTTGTTGACGAGAAGCAAATTGTAGACGAACAACGAAGCCGTCTCGGGATAGAGCAGCGCGCTCGCGGAGAGTGCGAGCAGCATCAATGGCCAGATCCGGAACAGGCGGCGAATGTAGAACTTGCGGAAGTAGTCGGCAGGCCCCGAACGGTCGCGTTCCGACCGCAGGATCTTCGTGATGATGAACCCGCTGATATAGAAGAAGAGGACGACGCCGTGATGCCCGAGGGGACTCAAGTCGATCGGGAGCATGCCCTGGATGAACCCGTAGCCATGCGCCAGCATCACCGAGATCACGGCCGCGCCGCGCAGCTCGTCCAGATTGGCGATGCGTTCGGGGATGGACTTCGTGAAGGTCGCGACGCGGTGCACCTCTGCAATCGGGTCCGACAGCGGCGTGAAGCACCCCCCTTGCACGCGCCACGTCCGTGAATCGGCGCTTCCACTACCAGATCCGACTGGCGCGAGCCAGCCGGTGGACGCACCCGGCGTCGGAGTCACCGGTCATCGAACCCGTCGCGCCGATCCGCTCGTCGATCCGGCTCTCGTGCGCACGCGATGGTGCACCCACACGATGCACGATCGCGAGTCGGACCGCTCGGCACGCCGTCCCCATGGATCAAGCTTCATCCACCGGTAGCATGCCATCGGAGGGTGTCGATGATGGATGAAGTGAACCTCGTGACGGGCGGCGCTGGATTCATCGGATCCCATGTCGTGCGCGAGCTGCTCGCCCGCCAGCGCAGGGTCGTCGTGCTCGACGACCTCAGCGGCGGATTCCGGGAAAATGTCCCCGCGGGCGTCGATTTCGTCCAGGGATCGATCCTCGATGCACCGCTCATCCTCCAACTGTTTCAGCGCCATCGGTTCACCCACGTTTACCATCTCGCGGCGTATGCGGCCGAAGGGCTGAGCCACTTCATCAAGCGATACAACTACCAGAACAATGTCGTGGGTAGTGTCAACCTGATCAACGCAGCCATCAACCAAGGGACCAAGTGCTTCGTCTTCGCCTCCTCCATCGCGGTCTATGGTTCGGCGCAGCTTCCGATGACGGAGCAGATGATCCCGCAACCGGAAGACCCCTATGGGATCGCCAAGTACGCGGTCGAACAGGAGCTGCACTGCTCCCGTCGGATGTTCGGCCTGGAGTCGATCATCTTCCGTCCCCACAACGTCTACGGGGAGTTCCAGAACCTGGGTGACCGCTATCGGAACGTGATCGGCATCTTCATGAACCAGATCATGCGGGGCGAGCCGCTCACGGTGTTCGGCGACGGGACGCAGAGTCGCGCGTTCAGCTACATCAAGGAGATCTCCGCGATCCTCGCGGACTGTGTCAACGTGAAGGAGGCGTACGGGGGGGTGTTCAATGTCGGCGCCGAGGCGACCTGCACGATCAACGATCTCGCCCGTGAGGTGGGCGCCGTGTTCGGCGTCACACCGGTGATCCGCCACCTTCCGGAGCGCAACGAGGTGAAGCACGCCTTCTCCTCGTCCGAGAGGATCCGGCGTCTCTTCCCCGACGCGCCGAGGTACTCGCTGCGCGCCGGGCTGGAGGCGATGGCTGCCTGGGCCAAGGAGCACGGGCCGCGTGACACCGCCCCGTTCGCGGAGATCGAGATCCGGAAGAACCTCCCGGCGGCGTGGCAATCGCGATGACCGCCGCGGCCACCGCGCGAATCGCATGGATGCCGGCCGGCGACCGCTCGCTCCCCGGATCGCGGCTGCGCGCGTACATCCCGGCGGACTCGCTTCGCAGTGTCGGATGGAACACCGCGATCGTCGATCCACGAAGAGCCGAACACTGGGACATCGTGGTCTTCCAGAAGATCTACCAGCGCGACACGATCGCGCTCGCCCGTTCGCTGAAGGAGCGCGGAACGAAGCTGGTGTTCGACCTGTGCGACAACCACTTCTACAACCCCGACGACGCGCCCAAGCTCCGCGATCGCACCCAGCGACTGCAGGAGATGATCGACCTGATGGATGCGGTGTCCGTCTCGACCTCCGAGATAGCGAAGCTCATCCGGAACACCCGGGCCGTGGTGATCGACGACCCGATCGACTATCCGACGATCTCACGGTGGTTGGGACTGCGCCTGAAGGCCGCGTCCCTCTTCCGCGGCACGCGACCGTCCCGTCTGCGGGTCGTTTGGCATGGCACGGCGGGACAGTCGCAGCCGCCCACGGGGATCATCGACGTCCAGCGTGTGCTTCCAGAGCTGGAAGAGCTCAACCGGACGGTCCCCCTGTCGTTGACGGTCATCAGCAACTCGCGCAAGCAGTTCCGCAGGTGCATCCACGGCGCGAGCTTCCCCATCCGCTACGTGACCTGGAGGCTCTCTTCTTTCCCGTATCACATCCGGCAGCATGATCTCTGTGTGATTCCGATCAGCATCAACCCGTTCACCATCTGCAAGACGAACAACCGACTGGTCTCCTCGCTCCTCTTCGGACTGCCTGTCATCGCCGATCCGATCACGAGCTATGAGGAGTTCTCGGACTGCGTCCTGTTCGGCAACTGGTCGGAGAGCCTCCTGCGCTATGCCCGGGATCCGGAACTGCGCCGGGAGCACGTGCGGCGCGCGATCGACTACATCCGATCCAAATACACACCCGACCGCGTGGTCATCCAGTGGTCGACTCTCTTTGGCGAGCTGCTCGATTCACGGCCCGCTCCAGTGGAGGCGCGTTCGGCTGGAGCAGGGCGCTGACCGGCGGCGACCGCGGGCCGCTGCCACCGCGATCAACCTCACGCTCACGACCGCGGTCGCCCCTTGCGGAGGATGAGGTGGAAATCCTTGTTGTTGGGGCGGCAATCGAGCTCGAACTCGGCGAACCATCCGCGTCGGACGCATGAGTCGAGCAGGAAGAGGATGTTCTCGCGCGAGTAGAAGTGGACGTGGAGGCTGAAGCCGGTCGCCATCATGCGATCGACCTCGGACGCGGCCAGTCGGCGGCCGGCCGCATAGCGGACGTAGTGGTCACGCGTGGGCGTCCGCGCGTCCGCGGCGTACTCCGCCTCCCAGACGGCGGGGTCCGACAGATCGAAGACGTAGTCCTTGCACCCCATCGCGTCCGGAACGACACAGGCGACGACACCCTCCGGGTTCAGCTTGCGGGACCAGTGTTCGAGATGCCGGAGCGGGTTGACGAGATGTTCGAGCACATGGGAGGAGAAGACGAAATCGAGTGATCCGTCCTCGACCGGCAGGCGATCCGCAGACCCGATGATGTAGCGACTCCACAGGGCGGGATCGGTCTTGCGCTTGCCCTCCTTGTCGTACATCCCGATCCACGTTTCGACGCTCGTCTCTTCCACATAGTGCACGTCGACCAGCGGGCCGGGCATGATCTGCGGCTGATGGCCCGGTCCGATCTCGACCCCGCGGCCGCGACATGCGGCGATCAACTTGCTGCGATCGACGATCTCGTTGACGAGCAGGAAACAGCTCCCCGCTTCGGCCGTCACCTCGAGCAGCGCATCGTCCGGCTCACTGGCCGTGCTTTTGGGCAGAGGCAGTGGGATCTCGACCGGAGTCGTCGTGAGCGGCACGTCGACCGCCGACGTCGTCGACCCGCGGCGATAGGTGAGGCGCATCTGCGCGGAGCCAGACTCGACCACTCCGAGCCAGCCGATCGTGGGTGCGAGACGCCGGAACGGGAGGAAGCGGAGCGGCGTGCGGATGCAGAAGCCGCCGCCCTTCTCGATCCGGAGCGCCCGGTATTTGTGGCCTCCGAAGTCGCGCTTGACCGCTTCGACGCCACCGGAAAGCACCAGATTCGGATCCGCGCGACGGAGCATCTCGAACAGGTTCATGCCTACTCCCGCGTCGCCGCTTCCAGCGTCAGGAGATGGATCGCGGTCGCGTAGACACGGCCGCCGATGACACCCCACGGGTCGACGGGATCGAACGAGCCGATCGGCTCGCCCTTGGTGCATTGCGCCTTGCCGAGTTCCTTCAGGACCGCCTTGCGCCACGCATCCCAACCCTTGCCGCCGATCTGCCGCAACGCCGTCGTGCCCCAGAACCAGTAGTAGCCGTCGATCGTCCCTCGGGCCGGGTCCCAAAGCGGTGGCCTCTCGCGCAGGAGCGCGACGCCGTTGGTGACGCTCTTCGTCTTGACGCGCTCAGGCCAATCGAGCAGTCGAGCCGTCAATGCCAGGGCCGTCATCGCCTCGGATTGGTCGGCCGGATGAGTGTTCTGGTTGTCCGGAAAGCGCGCCGGCGGGGAGCCACGATCGTGATAGCCGGTCCGGCCGGTCTCCGAATCCGTGAGGCCGTCGATGAAGCCCAGCGCGCCGCGCTGCGCCGACGCATCGACCTCCAGTCCGAGCGACTGTCCGATGCTCAACGTCATCCACATGAGGCAACTCACCGAACAATCATTGTCGCCGTCGGGCGGAAATGCATAGCGCCATGCGGCCGTCGGATTGCGAGCCTTGGAGATGAAGGTGAGCGCCTGCTGCGCCGCCTCGCGAAACGGCACGCCCTTCGTCTGTGCGAAGCCCTCGAGGAGCGCCAGCGTCGCATATGCATGGTTGTATTGGAAGTATTGTCCGACCTTCGGACCAAGGCAGCCGTCGGCTGGATCCTGACAGAGCCGGATCGACTCCAGTGCCTTCCCGACGGCCGCCTTCACTCCCTCGTCCTTGCCGTACTCCTCGCTTCCGATGAGCGCGAGCACCACGATCGCGGTCGTCCCGATCTGGATCAACGGATCGCCCGGTCCGCCGCACCCGCCCGGAGTCTTGCAGCGCGCCGTGAACGACTTCGCGTCCCAGCTCCCATCTACCGCCTGATGCGCGAGCAGCCAGTTGACACCGAGCTTGATCTTCTTGCGCGTCGCTTCGTCGGCGACGGCCTTCGCCACGTTCTTGCCGAACAGCAGCGGCGGCGGCGCCTTGTCCGCCACCAAATCGGGCGACGGCGGGCGAGCTGGATCGACGTGAACGAGCGCCGACGCCGCGAGATCGATCGCCAGCGTGGTGGCGACGAGGGCGGCGGCTCGCACCGTCCTGCACTGGATCGAGATCGATCGGTTCATCCGGCTCCCCCTCCACGCCGCGCATTCGGTCGCGACCCGTCACCCTTGTACTCTGACCGGACGCTGGGAGCACGCGATTGGAGGCGGCCGCACCGACGACGCCGGCGCCCGCGCCGTGACGTACCGGGAACGAAACCGCTGTTCGAGGAAAGGTCGTGGCGAGCCACCGCAGCCGCTGCATCAACGGAGCCACCGTCGAATGAACCCGCTGCAACTCGACGAGGTCCACTCCGTCTCCGATCTCCACCTCGGTGGCGAGCCGGGGCGGCAGATCTTCGCCGGCACGGCCGAGCTCGCCGAGCTGATCCACCTGCTGCGCGCCCGCCCGCCACAACGGCAGGTCGCCTTCGTCGTCAACGGCGACTTCATCGATTTCCTGGCCGAGCCCGGCGCCATCGCCTTCGACCCCGACGGTGCCGAAGGCAAGCTCGCGCGCATCCAGGCGGACCCCGCGTTCCAGCCGATCTTCGACGCGCTGCGCGCCTTCGTGGCGACCCCCGGTCGGCTGTTGGTGATCGTGATCGGCAACCACGACCTCGAGCTCGCGCTGCCGGCCATGCGCCGTGTGCTGCTCGACTCGCTCTGCGCCGGCGACGTCGCCGCGCGCGGACGGGTCCTCCTCAGCATGGACGGAACCGGCTTTTCCGCGACGATTGGCGGCGCCTCGGTGCTCTGCATCCACGGCAATGACGTCGATGGTTGGAACGCCACCGACTACGAGCGGTTGCGCCTGATCGGCCGCGATCGCGAGATGGGGCTTCCCGTCCAGGCTTGGACCCCCAACGCCGGGTCGAAGATGGTGATCGAGGTGATGAACGGCATCAAGCGCAAGCTGCCGTTCGTCGACCTCCTCAAGCCCGAGACCGAAGCAGTGGTGCCGATCATGCTGGCGCTCGACCAAGGGTCGGCGGCGAGCCTGCGCGATGCCTTGGGAGTGGCGTCGCGACTCGCCTTGGATTGGGTGAAGCGCAAGACCGGATTCCTCTCCCTCGACGAAGAGGCCGGCGAGAACAGCGACCGCCGTGGTGCCCGTGACGGCAGTGGAGATACCGACCCACTCGACCGCGTGCTGCAACGCGCGTTCGCGGGGACGGCGGCGCGCCGCTCCACGCCGAAGGCCGCGGCCGAGCTGGTACGGATGACGGAGCAACGGTTGCGCGACAAGGTCGATCCCGTCGCGCTGGTCGCAAGCGACGCCGAGCGCGAGCTCGGGCTCTGGAGCGCGGCCGGCGATTGGCTCCGCGGCAGCTCCAAGGTCGAAGTGCTGCGCGAGGCGCTGGAACCGGTGCAGAAGGACCAGAGCTTCGATCCGGGCGCCGAGGACAGCACCTTCACCGACCTCGACAAGCTGGTCGCACCGCAGCTCGCGTTCGTGATCGCCGGCCACACCCATCTCGAGCGCTCGCTGCGACGCAAGAACGGCGCGGGCCGCTACTTCAACACCGGCACCTGGGCGCGACTGATCCGCATCCCGCCCGACAAGCTGACGGACGAAGCCGCGTTCAAGGAGGTCTTCGACGCACTCCGCGCGCCAACCATCGCGGAGCTCGACCAGACCCCGAACCTGGTGATGCGGCAGCCCGCGGTCGCATCGGTGTGGACGGAGGGCGGCACCACGCACGGCGAGCTGCGCCGCGTGATCCTGAAGGGCGGGGCCGTGAGCTTCGCGCGGATCGGCGAAGGGGTTTGACGATGGAGAGCATCAAGCTCGAGTTCCTGCGCCACGGGCCACCGCACAATCACCTGCTTTCGCCACTCACGCAGTACCTCGCGATCTGTGGCGATCACGCCGCGGACACGGTTCGAGTGCCCTTCGAGCACGCGGTGCTTGCCGCGCGCTTGCGCCAGCTCGGTGCGACGGGACCAGTCGCGAGCGGCGATCGGCAGCAGCAGCTCGACGAGCTGGCGGCCAACATGGGCAGCATCCTGGCGCAGGTCCACGGGTTGATCGCCGACTTCTGCAACTGCGCCGCGGAAGGGGAGATCGCCCACCTGCGTCTCGTCCTCAGCGCCAACGAGCTCGCCCTGTTGCCCTTCGAGCTGGCGGCCGGCGGCCCGGGTTTGCCGGGCGCGGGTCAGCACCTGGCGTTGCAAAGCGTCGTACCGGTCTGCATCACGCGCGAGATCCGCAGCCGCAGCGGCAGCTCGGCGCCATGGCCGCGGCGCTGTCGCATCCTGCTCGCCGCCGCGTCGCCTCCAGGAGTGCCGGCGGTGCCGATCGAGGCCCACCTCCTCGCGCTGCGGGAGGCGATCGATCCGTGGATGCGTTACTACTACGACGAGGATCCACACCACCCCACCGACATGGAAGCGGCGGTGAGCGAGCACCTCGACGTGCTCATCGACGCCAGCCCGCGTCGGCTCACGGACGCAATCGCTACCGGTGGCTACACCCACATCCACCTGCTTGCCCATGGCGCCGGTTACCACAAAGGGGATGACAAGCGGTTCGGGCTGGCCCTGCACGATGACCTCGATCCGACGCGGATGGACGTGCTCGACGGGGAGCGGCTGGCGACGGTGATCCGTTCGCGCGAGGAGGACGGCGGCAGGGCACTGGCGCTTCCGTGCATGGTGACGCTCGCTACTTGTGACAGCGCCAACGTCGGTGGTGTCATCGGCAACGGAGCCAGCCTCGCGCATGAGCTGCACCGCGCCGGCATCCCGCTGGTGATCGCCTCGCAGTTCCCGCTGTCGTATCCGGGCTCGGTCCACCTGGCGCGGCTGCTCTACGGGCCGCTGCTGGCCGGGCAGCATCCCTGTCTCGTGCTCGACCACGTGCGCCGCCAGTTGCTCGCACTGGTTCCGCAGCACCACGATTGGGCCGGTCTGGTGGTCTACGCGGCACTTCCGCCCGATCTCTCGAAGCAGCTCCTGGAGGTGCGTTACCAGCGTGGTCGCGCCGCGATCGAGGCCGCGATGAGCCACCTCGACTCGCTGAGTCACGACATGTCGACGCGCTACTCCGGCCATCGCGGCCGCAGCGATGAGGAGCTGCTGCGGGACCTGCATGCTGCGCTGGAACGGTTCCGGATCGCCAACGAGACGTTGGAGCGGCTGCTGGCCGATGTGTCGAGCGATCGCACGTCCGATATCCACGGGCTGCTCGGCGGTGCGGAGAAACGGGTCGCCGACATGCTGTGGCGTTGGCGCACGTTCTCGAAGAGCCTCGCACCGCTGGCACCGAACCGCGCGAAGCCGCGCAAGGGTCGCGCCATCGCCGACCCGGACTCCTGGCAGAGCCACCTCGAACGCGCGAAGCAGCACTACCTCCACTGCTTCGCCACCGATCGCGCGGAGATCTGGGCGTTGGTCCAGGCGCTCGCAATGCACAGCGCGACGAAGCCGGAGGTCAAGGGCTCCGACTGGAACCTGGCGCGCCTGCTCTCGGAACGCGATCGCGACTTCGGGAACGAGCGCCGCGCAGTCTGGGCGCTGAACAACCTCGTCGAGCTGGCGGTGCTGGGGCTGGTGCCAGCGGAGCCGCCGGTCGACGAGTCGCGTCCGACCAGTAGTGACGGTGTAGTGCCTGCCGCGCCAGCGGCGACGGCGTCGATCGTTGGCGATCGCTCCGATGCAGCCGAGGCGGTTGCGGCAACGGCATCGGACGCAACGACGTGGAAGAAGGCGATGTGGCAGATGGCCAACTCCGCGGTCGACCGTCTGTTGACATTGCGCCCGCCGGAGGACATGGACGTGCACTCGTTGCGGCGCCAGATGTTGCGCTACGACGAAGGCTTCCTCGATCACCATGGGCAGGCCGCCCGGCTCGCCAAACACCTCTTCAAACGGCTCGAACCCCATGCCGATTGACCCATCGCCCGCGAAGACCGCAACCACGTCCGCTGTGGGCAGCGGCGCGCCGACCGAGTTCGGTGCCGGCCTGAACGCCGAGGTCGTACCGTTCAAGGCGGGCGACGGCATGGCACTGAACCTGGTTCACGTGCGCGGCGCGGC
>CAYRQC010000532.1:0-2593 GCA_964426265.1 uncultured Phycisphaerales bacterium
CTTGCACATCGACCTCGACACCGACCAGCGCCGGCTCGTCGTCGATCTCGGCCGTGAGTACCAACGTGCCAGCGCCAGCGACTCCCGTCGGTCCGCTCGCGGTCACGAAGAGCTGGAACGCGGGGGGCGCGAAGCTGACCAGCAACGTGAGTCCCCTGTACGGAATCGACGCGCGCGCAAAGCCGACCAGCACGATCCCGGGAGCGCCGCCCAGCAAGTCGGAGCCGTCGACTTCGAAGGCGGGGTTGCCGATGGTCGGATCGCCGACCGCCGTGAGCTGCGGCACGAACCCGCCGCTGCCCGCGACGCCGCTGCCGTAGTTCTCCGGCGGGCGACAGGTCGACACCGTGTAGAGCTCGACGTCGTCGACGTTCCAGCCGCCGAACTCGCCGCTCGCGTCGCTCTGCAGGCGGAAGCGCACCTTGGTCGACGCGATGCCGTCCGCCGCAGCCGCGACGTCGAGATCGACGGTCGCCCACTCCGGATCGAGCGTGTCGAGCGTGCCGCCGTTGGTCGCGTTGCGCCACACCTCGATGCCGTTCATTTCGACACTGGCGATGTCGTGCGCCGCGTCCGCGACGCGCAGCCAGCGCGCGAAGCGCAGGCGCGTACCGTGGACACCAGTGAGGTCGATCGCCGGCGACTCGAGCCAATTGCTGCTGCTGGCGGGATAGAGGCCGTCGCTTCCATTGCCGAGGTCGTTGCCGAAGCACTGGCTGCCCGAAGTGGTCCGGTAGGGGTCGTAGACCTTGCGCGCGGGGACGCCGCGCTGCCAGTCGTCGCTGCCCGCCGTCACACCGTGGGTCCAGCCGGCGTCGGTCGCACCATCGAAATGCTCTGCGACCAGGGAAGTGCGCTCGCCGACGGAGAAGACGAAGCGATCGTCGGCGACGACTGGAGCATTGCTGGTCCCGAGCGCATCGGTCGCGCGCAGCCAATAGTGCACTGTCGTCCCATGGAGCTGACCCGAGATCGACGCCGACCACTCGTCGGGATTGCCGGTCGGCGCCATCGCCACCGAGGTCGTGCTCACGCCGTCGTCGAGCGTCCAGGCGAGCGTCGCACTCGTCACACCGCCGCCAGCGGAGGAGGGAGTGATGCGGGCGGTCACGACGTAGGGCCCGGTCTCATCCTGCGTGTCGGGCAGCGCCGCGTGCTCGATCCGGGTCGCGCGGCTCAAGACCCACAGCCCATCCTCGATGTTGCTGATGTAGATCGTGCCGGACGGCTGCTGATAGAGGCCCCACGCGCCGTTGTAGTAGCCGGAGCTGCCGGCCCACGTGTCGTAGCTGCCGAGCCGGATCGGGTGATCGGGGTCGGTGACGTCGAGCGCGAAGTAGCCCTCGGCGTAGGCGGAGAGCTGCGCGATGCCATTCGACAGCACGACGTTGTGGAGGATGCCCGCCGGGTTCTCGAGGTAGGTGCTGCGCAGCGTGATGTTCGAAGGATCGGTGATGTCGTAGAGCGCGAACTTCGCGCCGCGGATCTCGTCGGTGATGCCGACCAGCGTGTCGCCTTCGTCGACCGTGCTGCTGTGCGTGAAGCTGGCCGGCGTCGTCACGGAGTCGAGCGTCGTCAGTGTCGGCAGCGCGCTCACGTCGACCAGGCGGAAGGTGCCGGCGTAGATCTCCGAGAAGTGCGCGAGCCCGTTCTGTGCCGTCACTTCGTGGACGTATTGGTTGGTGTAGGACGCAAGGAGCGTCGGCACCGTCGGATTCGCGAGGTCGAGGATCTGCAGGCCGACGTTGGTGCCGCAGCAGTAGATGTGGCCCTTGCTCGGATCGACGAAGATGCTGTGCGCGGTGTTGAAGCCGAGGTAGGACCCCACCACATGGATGTTCGAGAGATCCGAGACGTCGATGATCTGCAGGCCGCCGCCCGCCGACTGATCGGTGACGACGTAGACGTAGTCCTGCCAGACCGACATGTCGCTCCAGAGCGAGGCGCTGTGGGTGATGAACTTGAGCTCGACCGGGCTCGTCGGGTTGGTGGTCTCGATGAACGAGGTCCCGTTCCAGGTGCCGAGCAGCGCGACTTCGCGGCCGGTCGCCGAGCGGTACCCGAGGACGTCGTTGTAGTCGAAGCCGCTGCTTCCGCCGCCGTCATAGGAATTGACGCGGGAGAGGAGGTGGACGCGATCGCCCTGCGCTGATGCGCCCCCGGCTGCGGCGAGGAGCAGGCTGAACGACGCGAGCGAAGTGCATACGACGCGCATGGGAGAGCTCCGACGGATGGGAACGGCCGTCCTGCTTTCTACCCCGCGACGCCCGCGCCGGACAGCTCGCAGGGTGCAGGGCGCGTCCCGAGGTCGCGGCGCAAGCTTGAGCATCCCGACCGAGACCCCGGACTCGCTCTTCGGCGTCACCGTTTTGGTCGTCGCCTGCGCCGATCCGTGCGCAACCGCAACTCTTCGTGCTGCGTGGCAGTGGGATCGACGCGCAGTCGCAATCGCGGCAGACTGGCGACCTGGCGACCGGGTTTCGGTGAGACTGCATTACCGGGAGAGGTTCCCCCATGTTCTTGCTCCGCCGCACGGTCCACCCGCCCCGCCTCGCTCTTCTGCTTTCGACGGTCTTCGCGGGCACCACACGCG